>NZ_CAXBGB010000026.1:0-33004 GCF_963975125.1 uncultured Winogradskyella sp.
CTTGCTCTTGCTCCATCCAATCCATTGTAGCAGCACCATCATGTACTTCTCCAATTTTATGCGAAACACCTGTGTAATAAAGAATACGCTCTGTAGTCGTGGTTTTTCCTGCATCAATGTGCGCAGCAATACCTATATTTCTAGTTAATCTTAAATCTCTTGCCATTTCCTATTAAAATCTAAAGTGAGAGAATGCTTTATTTGCTTCTGCCATTTTATGAGTATCAACTCTTTTCTTAACAGCCGCTCCTTCTTCTTTAGCTGCTGCTAAAATTTCTGAAGCTAAACGCAATGCCATAGATTTTTCATTTCTTTTACGAGAATAGCTTATTAGCCATTTCATTGCCGTAGAAACTTTACGGTCTGGACGAATTTGCATTGGAATTTGGAATGTTGCACCACCAACACGACGGCTACGAACTTCTACGTGAGGCATCACGTTAGATAAAGCTTCTTTCCAAACTTCTAAAGCTGTTTTTTCGTCATCATTTTTTTTCTCCTCAACAATATCAATTGCATCATAGAATACTTTAAAAGCTACAGACTTTTTACCATCCCACATCATCATGTTAACAAAACGTGTTACTAACTGATCATTAAATTGTGGATCTGGTAAAAGCGGTCTCTTTTTTGCTGCTCTTTTTCTCATGTCTTCTTCTTAAAGTTTTAAATTACTTCTTAGGGCGTTTTGCACCATACTTAGATCTACGTTGCGTTCTTCCAGATACACCTGCTGTATCTAGAGCACCACGAACGATGTGATATCTAACTCCTGGCAAATCTTTTACCCTTCCACCTCTAACCAATACTATCGAGTGCTCTTGTAAATTGTGACCCTCTCCACCAATGTATGCATTTACTTCGTTACCGTTTGTTAAACGAACCCTTGCCACCTTACGCATTGCTGAGTTAGGTTTTTTAGGTGTCGTTGTATAAACACGAGTACATACACCACGTCTTTGAGGACACGAATTTAAAGCAGCCGATTTACTCTTCTTGGTTATTTTGGCTCTTCCTTTTCGTACTAATTGTGAAATTGTTGGCATATATTTCTATATAAAATTTTATTAACCCTCACTTTTGAGGGCTGCAAAGGTAGGAATTAATATTAATTATTCAAACAGTTGAGAATTTATTTTTTAAAGAAATTTCACGTTTCATTTTATACATATATATAATGGTCTATTTTTACGTTATAATAAGCGTATATTCTATTAATTTTTAATGTCAATCTTTATTCGTTTTACATTTTTTATTTTCCTTTTGATTTTTTCAAATCAAGTCTCTGCACAATCCATTAAACTAAATGTTAAAGCAGAGCATACTGATAAAACCAAAATTATAGATTCATTAGGCTATAATAAAGAATTTGACAATTATACTTCTATAGAAACAGAAATCTACGCATTAAAAAGTAAGCTTACCAGACTTGGTTACATTGATACAACTATTGAAAGTATAACGAAACAAAATGACACCTTATTTATAGCGAAATTCTTCTTAGGCAAAAAAATAAGTAGAATTAGAATTGAATATGACCCAGAATTTAATGTTCAGTTATTAAATTTTATTGATCATTCTAAAGGAGATAATTTCTTTGAATTAGATATAACTCAACTTGAAAGCTCTTTAAACGAATTAAACTTTAAAATTGCCGAACAAGGTGATCCGTTTTCAACTCTACAGCTTGTGAATATATCGAAGTTGAACTCCAGCATAATTACAGCAAACCTTAAAATTGTTACTAATCAAAAAAGACGTATTGATAAAATCATTGTTAAAGGTTATGAAAATTTTCCCAAGTCCTATATAAAACGATTTTTAAAATTAAAGACTGGAAAATCATTCAACTTAAATGCTATTAAAGAAAAGGTTGAATTATTGGAAGATTTGCGTTTTGCAAGCCAGATTAAAGACCCTGAAGTCTTATTTACAAAAGACTCAACCACACTATATCTATATGTCGAAAAAACCAGAACCAATAACTTTGATGGTTTCTTAGGTTTTGGAACCAACGAAAACACCAATAAAATAGAGTTTGATGGTTATTTAGATTTAAGACTTATTAATAATCTTAATTTTGGTGAAACCCTAAATTTACTCTATAAAAGTGATGAAATAGACCAACAAACTTTTAAAGTTGATGCTGATTTACCTTATATGTTTGGCTCACCTGTTGGACTACAGGTTGGGCTTAATATCTTTAGAAAAGATTCTACTTTTTTAAATGCTAACCAATATACCAAAATAAATTATCAGGTTAATGCGCAGCATAGAATTGGTGTTGGGATTACATCAACCAATTCAACAAATCTTCTTGAAAACGACACGGCTACATTAAATGATTACAAGTCTAATTATTATACACTAAATTATAACTATACAAAGGCGCAATTTTACGATCTACTATTTCCCATAAATTTTCAGTTTGATTTATCTACTGCACTCGGAGAAAGAACTAATAATGTTGGCAAACAAAAACAAAGCGTATTTATTGTAGATACTTATAAAATTTTCAACCTCAACCCTAAGAATAGCATTTATACAAGATTAAATGCTGCTTTGTTAACTTCAGATGATTACTTAGATAATGAATTGTTTCGTTTTGGTGGTATTAACTCTATTCGTGGTTTCGAAGAGAATAGTTTAGTTGCCAATCTCTATGGTGTTATTAATACAGAATATCGTTATCGATTAAGCAATAGTATATATGTGCATTCGGTTATAGATGCTGCATATTTTGAAAACCAACTCACAGATAACAAAGAAAAGCTTTTTGGTTTTGGTTTTGGCTTAGGACTACTCACAAATTCTGGGCTCTTCCGTTTAAGCTATTCAAGTGGAAAGACTGAGAACAGACAGTTTAAATTATCAGACTCTAAAGTTCATGTGAGTTTAACCGCTACTTTTTGATTCTGTTTCAATATCTTTGCTCCATTAATACCCATAATGGGCATTTAGCTATAAATGGTTAATACCAGTCGAAATAGCTAAAAAATTATCAATGATTTAGGATATTTTAAATAGATGGAAAAAGCGACTACAATTTTTGGAATTCGTGCTATTATTGAAGCCATTAAATCTGGCGAGACTGTGGATAAAGTTTTTCTACAGAAGGGATTAAGAGGGGAATTATTCCATGAACTAGAGCATTTATTAAGATCTGAAAGTATTAACTCCTCTTATGTACCAATTGAAAAATTAAACCGATTAACTAGAGGGAATCACCAAGGAGCAGTAGCTCAAATTTCCCCTATTGAATTTCATAACATAGATGATTTAGTAATACAAGTTATTGAATCTGGCAGAACACCATTGTTTCTTTTATTAGATCAATTAAGTGATGTTAGAAATTTTGGAGCTATTGTAAGAACAGCTGAATGTACTGGTGTTAATGGCATTATTATTCAAAAAAAAGGTGGTGCACCAATAAATGGTGACACTATTAAAACTAGTGCCGGAGCAATTTTTAAAATGCCTATTTGTAAGGTAGATCATATAAAAGATGCTGTTTTTCACATGCAAGCTTCTGGCATTAAGGTTATTGCTGCTACCGAAAAAGCTAAGGACTTTTTGTATGAAGTATCTTTTAAAGAACCATGTGCCATAATTATGGGTTCTGAAGGTAGAGGTATTAATCCGTCAGTTTTAAAAGTAGTTGATGCACAAGCTAAACTTCCTATTTTAGGAGAAATTGAATCTTTAAATGTTTCGGTAGCCTGCGGCGCTTTTTTGTACGAAGCTGTTAGGCAACGTAGTTAATCTTCTCTTTTCTTAAAAATGTATTTGATTTTTGGTGATTTATTTATTTTAGATTCATTTTCAGCATCGAGTTCTGGTTCTGGTTCTGGTTCAAATTCTATAAAGTTTCCGTCTTCATCAAAATGGCGCATAAAAGGATCATTTTCCTCATTGTAATTGGGTTGTTCCCATCTATATCTTTCTGGCTTAGCCACTTGCTTTCTAAAGATTAATGCAAAAACAAGTCCTGTAATTAATCCCGCTAAATGTCCTTCCCAAGACATTCCCATTTTTATCGGGAACACATACCAAATCATACTTCCATACAGAAATATGACCATTAATGATAACGCAATCAATCTATAATACTTCGCAAAAATGCCTTTAAAAAAAATAAAACTTACCAATACATATATCAAACCACTTGCTCCTATATGATTTCCTGATTTCCCTATTAACCATGTTAAAAATCCTGAAAGCAGAATACCATATAAAATGACTTTCCACGCTATTTTTTTATAAAAATAAAAGAGCGCCAAAGACAATACAAAAAGTGGAATAGAATTATTATAAATATGATCTATGTCTCCATGCAAAAATGGGCTAGTAAAAATACCCAAGAGTCCTTCTAACTTTTGAGGTCTAATCCCAAAGGATTTAATACCATAATCTACACGTACTTGATACCAAAATACCAGCCATATTGCGAACACTATCAGTAAAGGATAGATGATCACACTGTTAGAGTACTTAAATTGTTGCGTGGACATGTTAAAATTTTCTATTCTTACTTCAAATTTATGACCAAAACATGATACCATGAAATATTGTCATAACTGTTTACTAAAAGCACGATAATTTTCATTGGCATTTTGTAATTTTATATCATGAATACTCCTCTAGCAGAAAGGCTCCGTCCAAAAACACTGAACGACTACATAAGTCAGCAACATTTGGTTGGAAAAGACGGCATGTTATACCAGCAAATTAGAAGTGGAGTTATTCCGTCTCTTATACTTTGGGGACCACCAGGTATTGGTAAAACAACTTTAGCGAACATTATAGCTAATGAATCTGAACGTCCATT
This sequence comes from uncultured Winogradskyella sp., assembly GCF_963975125.1. Classification (GTDB taxonomy): domain Bacteria; phylum Bacteroidota; class Bacteroidia; order Flavobacteriales; family Flavobacteriaceae; genus Winogradskyella. The sequence goes on from NZ_CAXBGB010000026.1 coordinate 4,829, forward strand.
TTTTAAATTGAGTGCTATTAATTCTGGTGTTAAGGACATTAGAGAGGTTATAGACAAAGCCAAAAAAAGCGGTGGCTTGTTTACCGCAAAGAACCCAATTTTGTTTATTGATGAAATTCATCGCTTTAGTAAATCGCAGCAAGATTCACTTTTGGAAGCTGTAGAAAAAGGTTGGGTAACATTGATTGGTGCCACAACTGAAAACCCAAGTTTTGAAGTCATTTCAGCACTACTATCGAGATGCCAAGTTTATACATTAAATGCGTTTAGCAAAGCTGATTTAGAAGCCCTATTACAACGTGCTTTGACTGAAGATGAGACTATTTCAAAATTGAATATCGACTTAAAAGAAACAGATGCATTGTTGCGTTTATCTGGTGGTGACGCAAGAAAACTGCTGAATATTTTTGAATTGCTAGTGGCTTCTTTTGAAAACGAACCTGTCGTCATTACAAATGATTTAGTAACGAAGCAAGTACAGAATAAAGCAGCTCGTTATGATAAAACTGGCGAACAGCATTACGATATTATTTCTGCATTTATAAAGTCTATTCGCGGAAGCGACCCAAATGCAGCTGTCTATTATTTAGCAAGAATGATTGAAGGAGGTGAAGATGTTAAATTTATTGCCAGACGATTACTTATTTTAGCGAGTGAGGATATAGGAAACGCAAACCCAACGGCTTTAGTTATAGCAAATAATACCTTCCAAGCTGTTGCTGTTATTGGCAATCCTGAATCTCGTATTATACTTAGTCAGTGCGCCACCTATTTAGCGAGTTCACCTAAAAGTAATGCCGCTTATGAAGCCATTAATAAAGCACTACAATTAGTTAAAGAAACTGGTGATTTATCAGTACCTATTGCTATTAGAAACGCACCAACCAAATTGATGAAAGAACTAGGCTATGGCAACAAATACAAGTATAGTCATAATTACGAAAACAACTTTGCAGCTCAAGAGTTTCTTCCAGAGGAAATAGCAAACACTAAATTATACGAACCAGGAAATAATGCAAGAGAACAAGCCCAGCGAAATTATTTAAAGTCGCTATGGAAAGAAAAATATGGTTATTAAATAAGTATTAGAAATTTAAAACTTAATATTCAGTGATGTTTTTTCACCAAGTATTCCGTCATTTTCGGAATAGTACCAAAACCCATCTTCCTTAAAAACAATCGCACTTTTATCTTTTACTATAAAAACATTTTTTGCTGCTGTGGCGAGTAAAATCATTACTATTTTTGGTTCTGAATTTACCAATTGATAACCATTTTTGATTGCTTGAGCATAGTAAAGGTTGTCTCTGTTTTTTTTAACAGATGATTGCATTTGAATATTTTTTTGCGGCTTTTGCTTTTTATCTTTACTTGATGTTACTTTATCTGCCACCTCCTCTTGTGTTTTTTTAGATTCTACTTTTGGCTTTTCTTTAGGTTTAGCAATAATACTTTCTTTAACCTCTATTTGAGCGTTAATATGAACATATTGATATTCCAAATTTTGAAACGTTTTAAAAGCATTTCTTAATGCCTCATTGTATGCTCTATCGTACTTTTTTAATCGCGATTCACCGATCTGAGATTTCATAACCACAGTACCGAAACAATCTTCGAGAACAATTTCTAACTTCGTTTTAAACATTCCTCCTTGAACCTTTGTAACTTTTGAAATTAAACCCAAGCATCTTTCATTTTGCAAATCCACAGGAAAATCATCATCCGTAAAAAAAGCTTGGTAGCCATATTTATTAAATAGAAATTTAGTGATTGAACTTAATTGATGTTGATCATCACCTGTCGTAAAATTAAATGCTTTAGGTACAATGATATACTTGTAATTATTAATATCTTTTTGAGCGGTACCGTAAAAACTTATAAGAATAAATGAAACTGTAAATATTATTTTCTTAAACATATTTTTTTTTATTTAAAGATGATTTTCAATGGCTTTTAAGTTAGTAATTCTTTTAAAATTAAGAGTTTTATGAGTGTCTTTATAGTCAAAATGAATTGTATCCATCCCAATGTTGTTAGCACCTACAATATCTGCTTCAATGCTATCGCCAATCATTATACTTTCATCTGCATTTGCATTAGCTATGTCTAAAGCAAAATTAAAAATCTTTGGATTTGGTTTTTTTACGCCTACCATTTCAGAATTGGTAATTGTTTTAAAATAATTTCTAATATTTGAAGTCGTCATTTTTCGTTCTTGTGCTTCTTCAAAACCATTTGTAATAATATGCAATTCATAATTTTCTTGGAGGTAATCCAAAATTTCAAAAGTACCGTCAAACAAGTGATTGAATGTTGTGAGGTGGTCAATGTAGGCCTCTGATAAATGATTTATAATGTCATCTTCAACGGTAATTTTTATTTTATCAAAAGCTTCTTTCAGTCTTCCATAACGCAATACTGATTTGGTTACTTTTTCTTCTCTATAAAGTTTCCAATAATTAAGGTTAATGGGTTCGTAAACTAGCAAAAAATCTTTAAGTTTAACATTAATATTGTTTAGCTTAAATATCTTTTCAAAAGTTAAACCAGAGTTTTTATCAAAATCCCAAAGTGTATGATCTAGATCGAAAAACACATGTTTTATTTTTTTCGTCATTCTGCAGATTCAAGTATGATATTAAATAGCGATCTGTAACCTTTCCAACGGTCTAAGTCACTGAAAGTATAATTATGAAATATAGCTGTAAACGTACCATTTACAACTTTAACTTCATCTATTAGCTTTTGTAAATGCTCAGTTTTATCTAATTCTGATTGATACTTTAATAAAGCAAAATCTAAGCAATGATATGGGTTAATTTGTAGTGGTGTTTGTACTTCGTAATCTAAATCGTAAAACTGAAAAGGTGTACAAGTACCAGCTCTAAAACCTAAGGTATCAATATAACCCATTGTAAAATCTTGGTTAATTTCTAACTCCACTAAATTTCGATAAGAAGTAGGTAAATTTAATTTTGAAAACGAATGACGTACCGCTTTTAAATCTGTATTCGTAATTGACTCCATCTTAAGTTTTTCCTTTTTTAAAATAGATATATCATCTAAAGAAAAATAGGATGCTTTTATGCCAACATCGCAATAGTCTGCAACCGATTTAATTAATGAAACAAATTGCTTCTTGTTACTATTTATGTTTTTATCATAAGTAGAATAATCGCCAATTAAAAAAAGCACAATAAATTTAAAACTGCTTTGTTTTTGCTTGGTAATTACCCACTTAAATGTATCATAAGGGTCGCGCTTAAAACCCATTAACACCAAGTAACGTTGATACAATTGCTTTAATTTAAATCTCCCTAAATCGTTTAGTGTACCACCAATAGTTCGCAACAAGCCTTTTTGCTTAAAATAATAAGCTGTTGGTACATCTATAACGGGTTGAATTTTATAGGTTCTCTCTGGAAATTCGTAATCAGCAAATCGCTTTTTTAAAACCACCTGTAGCTTATATGCCCAAATATCTACTATAGGCTGACTTAAAAACCGATGATTATAAGCTAAACTTTCTTTTGCCATAAACCTACCATAATCATCTTTAACATGCGGCATATATTCTTCATAGCGACTCAGTAAATAAAATGAGGCTGCAAAAATATCGAAGGGTAAATCACTACGTTCTCCAGTTGCAAAAAAGCCTTTTGTATTGTCCCATGTTTGCACATTGATATCTATATCTGATAAACCATTCTCAAACAATAATTCGTTACTTCTTACAAACAACTCGTTACTTAATGGCTGTTTGGTGTAAGACATTTTAAGACTATTGTGTGCAATAAAATCTTCAATCTTAGAGGTAAAACTAACTTCTAAACCGAGAATGCGTTTGCAAATATGCCTAAACGTATAAGTTAAACGTGGTGTGATTTTGTGCGTGTAAACTAATAGCATTATATAATTTCTTCGTCTGCGAAACTAAAATACGCTTTCTCGGTTACAATTAGGTGGTCTAAAACTTTAATATCTAAACTTTGCGCAGCTGTTTTTAATTTTTGAGTAATATTTCTATCTGCTTTACTTGGTTTTAAAGTGCCAGATGGGTGATTATGGCAAAGGATTAAAGCTGTTGCTCCAACTTCTAATGCGTTTTTTAACACCAAACGCACATCAACTAAAGTTCCAGTAATTCCACCTTTACTCAATTGATTTTTTTTAATGACTTTATTAGAATTATTGAGATACAAAATCCAGAATTCTTCATGTGGTAATTCTCCTAAAATTGGTTGCATAATGTCGTAAACCGAACGGCTAGATGTAATTTTCTCTAATTGTAAACCACCTTCTAATCGGCGACGCCTTCCTAATTCTAATGCAGCTGCAATAGTAATTGCTTTGGCTTCACCAATACCTTTAAATTCCATTAACTGCTTAATCGATATTTTTCCTAATGCATTAAGATTATTATCGACACTTGCCAAAATCCTTTTGCATAAATCTACTGCACTCTCTTCTCTACTACCAGAGCCTATAAGAATAGCAACTAATTCAGCATCACTTAGAACTGCTTTTCCTTTATCTCGAAGTTTTTCTCTAGGCTGATCGCCTTGTGACCAATTTTTAATTGAAAATGAAGTCGGTTTTTCTGACATGCACTAAAGATAAAAAATTGTAATTTTAAGCGTCTAAATAAATCAATTAATTACAAAATCTATTTAAAAAAATAGATCCTGCAACAGATTCAGGATAACAAAACATGAATTATCCACCAAAACATCACCAAGACAACAATATCAATCACATGGTTGATGTGATTAAGACCTATCCTTTAGCCACTGTTATTTCAGTAAAAGATAACGAGCCATTAATAACACATTTGCCATTGGTTTATAAAAAAAATAAACTCATTGGTCATATTGATATTTACAATCCACAGGCTAAACTTTTAAAAGATGATAATGAAGTCACCATCATTTTTTCTGGACCAGAATGCTATATTTCACCAAGTATTTATTCAACGACTCAATTACCAACTTGGAACTATATTAAAGTGCATCTAAAAGGAAAAGTTAAAGCTATAAAAGATAAAATAGCTTTAAAACAGTCTCTAATTATCATGACGGAATTCTTAGAAGCACCAGAACATAAGTATGCTTTAGAATCTAACAATCTACGTTTAGACAAAAACCTCAACTATATTGAAATGTTTGAAATTGAAATTATTAATTGGGAAGGAAAATTTAAACTCTCACAAGATAAAAAACCAATTGACACTAAAGCCGCTCGTGAAGAGTTAGTTAGAGCTAATCAAGAGAGTATTCGTTTATTTTTAGATAAAGTATTTTAAAAATGAAATATGTCTCACATATATCAGTAGTTTTAATCCTTATTATTACTCAGAACTTAATTGCTCAAGAATTAGTTGGCTTTGATGACCGTTACATCAATGAAAATTTAATTTACAAAGTATCTAATGACTCACTATTTACAGGAATCTGCGAAAGAAGACGCAAAAACGGACACCTTGTTTTAGAAGAAACATTTTACAAGGGAACTATACTAAATGCGAATTACTATTACAATGGTAAACAAAAGATTATGTCTGATAGTATTATTTACCATCCAAAAAAACCATACACGTATAAAGAATTATATCGCTTTAACTTAAAATCTCAAATGACCGAAAAGAACAGCTATGATACTAATGGGAAGTTAATACTAGTTGAAAACTTTGAAAATGGCAAACTCACTTATAGTTGTCAGTATAATGGCAAGAAAAAGCATGGAAAAGAATTTTGCTCCTCCAAAGAAGGTGAAGTGTTAGAGTTTGAATATATCAATGGCAAAAAAGTTAAAACAAAATCAAATTAAATCATTTTCTTTAAGCCTTTTGTCTTTTAGTTTGATAGTCCCAAAAGAATAAACCACCTTCGTTTTATAACGAATTATAACTTGCTATTTCTTGAATTAGAAACTGCTAAACATTCAACTTAAAACTTAAAATCAAATGCCATTAACGTTATTATCTTCACCTTTACAAGGGTTTACTGACTTCCGGTTTCGGAATGCCTTTAACCACTATTTTGGTGGCATCGATACGTTTTACGCTCCTTACATTCGCTTTAATAATAAGTTAATTATTAAAAATTCTTACCAGATCGATTTACAAATCGAAAACAATACTGAGCTCGAAGTCATTCCGCAGATTATGACTAATAAAGCTGACGAGTTTTTATTCGTAGTCGATTATATTCAAAGTTTAGGTTATAAGGAATTAAACTGGAATTTAGGTTGCCCATACCCAATGGTCACCAAACGCGGTATGGGTTCTGGACTCATCTGCGATCCAGATAAAATCGATCATATTCTAGATCGTGTGCATAAAGAAACAGACATTGTAGTGTCTATGAAAATGCGAATGGGTTACGAACATGCCGGCGAAATTTTAGATACCTTTCCTATGCTAGATAGTTATCCGCTAAAAAGTATTGCCATTCATGCACGTATTGGTAAGCAACTTTATAAAGGTGGTGTTGACTTAGATGCTTTTCAAAAATGTATAGAAAGTACCAAGCACAAATTGTATTACAATGGAGATATTACCTCTGTTGCAAAGCTGAAAGAAATGCAAGCCCGTTTTCCAAGCATCGATCATTTTATGATTGGCAGAGGTCTTATTGCAGATCCGTTTTTACCAAGCATGATTAAAAACGATACCACAGAATATCCCGAAAACAGATGGGAAATTTTTAGAGAATTTCACGATACCATATATCATCAATACGATGCTGCACTTTCTGGCCCAACTCCTATTAAAATGAAAATTCAAGGCTTCTGGGAATTCTTTGCGCAGTCGTTTTCAAATCCTCAGAAAACGTTTAAGAAAATTAAAAAAGCGAATAATCCAAGAGCGTATCAACAAGCAGTTGCTGAGATTTTGAGGAATGGGTAGAGTTTTTGGATATCCTTTTTGAATATCTTATGTTTAAAAACACCCCTAAAGTCCCCTCAAGGGGACAATCTATATTTTGAATTTTAAGTTTCAAATTCTACTTAAGTTTTATAGTCAATAATATCGCTAAATATTTTTTCAAAAATTTCAAAATGGTAGTAGTTGTTAAAACTCAAATTAAATAAAACCAACTCATATCTCAAAATCTTAGTAAGAATCATAAACCAATTATTAAATATAAGTTTAAGAAAAAACTATAAAGCTAATATTGTGGATTGTCCCCTTGAGGGGACTTTAGGGGTGTTTTAAAATTTGATAAAGTAACTAAGCAGAGAAGTTTTCAAGTATGAACAATCAAAGCATTTCGACTACGTTCAATGTGACAGCTAGGTTAATATGATATTTTAAAAAACTTCATTTCTTTATTAGTTCTGAATGACAAACCAAACTGTCATTCAGAGGGAAGCATGACCGAAGAATCTCAAAAAACACAACTATATAACTTCTATATTTGCAAACACACAAACAGAACTATTGAAAGACCTCTTACTCATAACACCTCCATTCACGCAACTAAACACTCCGTATCCTGGCACAGCTTATCTTAAAGGGTTTCTGAATACAAAAGGAATTGACGCGTTTCAAATGGATTTGGGTATCGAAGTAATTTTAGAACTTTTCAAAAAAGAAACCTTCGAAGAAATTTTTAGATTGGCTTTTGAAGACGACCGCATACAGTCCGAAAACTGTCAACGCATCTATGCACTCAAAGACCATTATTTACAGTCTTTAGATGATGTTATTCTATTTCTACAAGGTAAAAATCAAACTTTTGCACGCCAAATTTGCACCACTAACTTTTTACCACAAGCCTCTCGCTTTGCACAATTAGACGATATGGATTATGCGTTTGGTGCGATGGGAATGCAAGACAAAGCCAAACATTTAGCAACGCTTTATATTGAAGATTTATCGGACTTTATTGTGGAATGTATTGATCCTGATTTTGGATTCAGTCGCTACGCAGAGCGCTTAGGACAAAGTGCCAATGCCTTTGATGAACTCTATGCACAATTACAAGATCACGAAACGTATATCGATCAAATCACATTAGAATTATTAGAAGTTCAGCTTAAAAATATACAACCAAAACTGGTATGCTTCTCAGTGCCATTTCCAGGGAATTTATACAGTGCCTTTCGTTGTGCACAATATATAAAAGCACATTATCCTGACATTAAAATAGCCATGGGAGGCGGATTTCCAAATACCGAATTACGTTCAGTAACTGACATCAGAGTTTTTGAGTTTTTCGATTTTATCACCTTAGATGATGGTGAACTGCCAATTGAGTTATTGCACAATGCAGTACTCAACAACGAAACCGAATTCAAACGTACTTTCATTCTCGAAAACGGAGTCGTTACTTATAAAAACAACACCACAAAACCAGATTACAAACAGCAAGACGTTGGCACACCAGATTATTCAGATTTGGTATTAGACCGTTATATCTCTGTCATAGAAATTGCCAACCCAATGCACAGTTTATGGAGCGATGGCAGATGGAACAAACTCACCATGGCACACGGCTGTTATTGGGGAAAATGTACCTTTTGCGATATATCCTTAGACTATATAAAAATTTACGAACCCGTTGCTGCCAATCTATTGGTAGATCGAATGGAAACGCTAATTGCGCAAACTGGCGAAACCGGATTTCATTTTGTAGATGAAGCCGCTCCACCTTCACTGATGAAAGCTTTAGCGCTCGAAATCATTAAACGAAAACTAAGCGTCACCTGGTGGACAAACATACGTTTCGAAAAAAACTTTACACAAGATCTTTGCGTCTTACTAAAAGCTTCTGGTTGCATTGCCGTTTCTGGCGGATTGGAAGTTGCCTCTGATCGTTTATTAGCTTTAATTGATAAAGGAGTTACTGTAGAACAAGTCGCGCAAGTGACACGCAATTTTACCGAAGCTAATATTATGGTACACTCGTACTTAATGTATGGCTACCCAACGCAAACCATACAAGAAACGATTGATAGTTTAGAAATGGTACGTCAGTTGTTCGAAGTTGGAGTGTTACAATCTGGCTTTTGGCATCAATTTGCCTTAACAGCGCATAGTCCTGTGGGTTTACATCCTGAAGAGTACGGCATTACACCGAATTATAAAAACATCAGTTTTGCCAATAATGATGTCGATTTTACTGACCAAACAGGTATAGACCATACGCAGTTTAGTTTTGGATTAAAAAAATCGCTCTTTAATTTTATGCATGGTATTGGGTTTGATTTGTCGTTGCAAGACTGGTTCGATTTTAATGTACCAGACACCAACATAGACCCAGATTTTATTTACAACTGTTTAGCACAAGAACCAACGTTTACTATTAAACCAACAGCAAAGCTAGTTTGGTTAGGTACCTTACCTCTAGTTTCTGAATTTTATAAAACGAAAAAAGGAACGACTAAAGACTTTTTAGAATTCACATTTCACGATACAGCAGACAGTTACCAGATTACAACTGAAAAAGATAAAGGACTTTGGCTTTTAGAAACCCTAGAACAACTTTCACCACAACACAAACCACAAACCTTTGGGCAATTAAAAGCCAATTTTGAAACCCAATTTGAAGATTTTGAATTGTTTTGGTATTCTAAACCTATTGCTGTTTTGCGTGATACTGGCCTTTTGGTTTTGTAGGTTTTGGTTTGAAATAATTTCAAAAAGTATACTACTATGTATACTTTTTATTTGTTTTGTATACATATTTGTATACTTTTATGAAATAAAACATACTTATATGTATACAAAATTCAACTTATGAGAAATAAACATAAAATACTCATAGAGCAATTAGATCATAAATTAGCTGAATTTAAAGGTGCTTCAGCGGTAACGATTCCAGAAAAAGGCTGGATTCATACCATCAGAACTACTTTAAATATGACAATGGATCAATTGGGCGCGAAACTGAATAAGACAAAAGGTGCAGTTCAAAAAATTGAAGAACGTGAAGCTACAGGTCAAATAACAATTCATAAATTAAAGAAAGTAGGAAAAGCATTAAATATGAAATTAGTCTACGGTTTTGTTCCCGAAAATGAAACCATTGAAAACCTAATTAATTTTAAAGCTGAAAAATTGGCTAGAAGAATTGTATTAAGAACCAACCAAAATATGAAGCTAGAAGACCAAGGTATAAGTGATGAGAAAATCAACGCATCCATAATAGATTTGGCTAACGACATTAAAAGAGAAATGCGAAAATCATTATGGGATTAGATTTACACTATAAAAACGGACAGACTCCTTTAGATGAAAACGAAAAAGAAGGTCTCAAAATAAAACCCATAACGACACAAAAGGAATTAGACGAATTTGAACAACTAAACATCGAAAAAGCTGTTGAGTGGTCCATTAGCACCAAATTAAAAAAAGAACACATCTTAACAGAAAAATTTATAAAAGACTTACATAAAAAAATGTATGATGATGTATGGAAATGGGCTGGAAACTTTAGAACCTCTGACAAGAATATTGGCATAAAATGGACAAACATTAGTACCGAATTAAAAACCTTACTAGACGACGCCAACTATTGGGTGGATAACAACACCTATTCACCAGAGGAAATTACGATTAGATTTAAACACAGACTTGTAGCTATTCATTGTTTTCCAAATGGAAATGGTAGACATTCTAGACTAATGGCAGATATAATTATGGAATCTATTTTTGATAAAAATATATTCTCTTGGCATAGCTCAAATATGGTAAAAGCGGATGAAGTAAGGAGAGACTACATCTCAGCGTTGAAGAAAGCGGATAATGGGAATATTGTTCCTTTAATAGCGTTTGCCATGACCTAAAACAAACCACAAACCTTTGGATAATTAAAAACCAGTTTTGAAACCCAATTTGAAGATTTTGAATTGTTTTGGTATTCTAAGCCTGTTAATGTTTTGCGTGATTCTGGGCTTTTGGTTTTGTGAATTGCCTGTATTACCTTTCTGTCACATTTAGCCTAGTCGAAATGCGTCTATAAAAGTATACATATTTGTATGATTTTTAAATTGAAAGAATACAAATATGTATACTTTTATTATTTGTCAATTTATATGATGACTTATCTATTCTAAGATTTGTCTTCTTGAAATATTTCGTCGAACTTAGTTAACGCATAACTTGAATTATTAGAGCAATTTTCGAATATCAAACGTGAATTAATTGGAATGAATAATTATAATCTATTAATCCTTTATTTTTCTCATTATCAATCCATGCTTTTTCTTCATGGCTCAATTTTCTTATTTCAGAAGCATTGTGCTTTTTAAATTTATTTACAATTTCATTTAAAACTTTTATTTCATCAACATCGAACAAATCATTATTGAAAGTTTTTGATGGAGACTTTTGAAATATTTCTCCAACCATCCCATTTGGATACTGGACGGATATCAAATCCACAATGTCTTGGTCAGCAAGATAATCAAATAGAGTTCTGAATTTTTTGGGAACTGGTCCGTGAGTGTGTGCAAAATATCTTGTTCCACTAATTGAAACACCTGTCAATTTATAATGCAAGAAGTCAGAATAAAATAATAATTTATTCATTTTAGTTGAAGTTGGGTTTACTTTTTCTGCGAAATAAACTACCATTTCAACAAGTTTATTAAAGTTAGGTCTCTTATAGCCAGAAAAATTATCTGGCAAAAAATTATAATCAAAAACATAATCGATTAATACTTGTTTCCTCTCATTCTTTTCTCTTACAATCTTAACTTTAGCTATATTTTTTAAAAACTTCTCTCTTTGTGTTTCCGAAATATCATTACTCCCTTTTATCAACACTTTTAATGTCCCTAAACTATTTATTACCGCTTTTAATAAGGCAGAATTAGCTAAACTAGGAACTTCACCTTTTTCATAATTTCTAAAACTATTTGCACCTAATCCTAAAATCTTTGTTATATCTGCATAACTAAAAGAGTATTTTTCTCTAAACATTCTAATTTCATCTGCAAAAGGAACATTATGTTTATCCCTGTACTTATTATACACTTGATTTAAATTAAATTCATCTAATTCTGTGGTTGTGAACGATTCTTCACTGTCTGTGCAATAATAACTTTTTCGGTTATATTCAAATTGCTCTTTTCGAAAAACCAAAATACTTGATTCAATTTGTAAGGTCATTTCCTTACCTGTGATTGGACTTTTCATAATTGTTTGTTTTTATTAGTTTTCAACCTTAAATGGAAACTCCATAAGATATTCAGCTCGATGAAAAGAAATGCAAATTGGACTTCCGGTAACCTGTGAAATTGTTAATTTGATATACACTTGCTGATTATTTATAATTTTTCCGAAGACCCACATTTCATTGCCTCCTTGTTGAGTTTCTTCAAGCGGACCCTCACTGTAATCTTCAACTTCAAGATTCAGTATTATTTCTTCACGCATTTTTGCTGTAATGCCTAAATCTGCAAGATTCTGAATACTATTTTTAGGACGATTGGAGAAGATAATGCCCAAAGCTTTACTAAGCGGCTTCAGTTCTTGTAAAAAAGATTTCACAATAGATTTTTCAACCATTTGTACTTGCTAAATTCAAGGCAAATATAAAAAATAAATTAAAAATTACACTATAAAGTGAAGTTATTAACAAAATATAAACATTTTACCAACTTTAAAGTCATAATACAATATCCGAAATTCATCTAATTAATTGCTAAATCACTTAATCAGATTTAAAGAACTGGATTAGACACAGTGCAACAAAACGACTAACAACGCTTCAAAAAAAATCTAATTAATGTATCTTACCAACCTATTTGAAAAAGAAAAATATGCAAGACAATAAAACCCTAAATTATATAAAAGCTATATTAAAGAACATGCCAACAGACTGGTTAAGTCTAACAACGCATCGCCTAGATATTTACAACGAAAAATTAGCCAAAACGCAGTTCTTAAATCAATTTGAAAACCTATATAATGCAAATACTACTGAGTCAGGAGCACTCTATGAATTACCAACGGCTTACGATTATATTAGATTAGGTCATCCTTTATCTTGTGTTCTAGAATGGGCAATTGCGAACTTGCATCAGCTACAAGCAGAACATGTGATTAGTTTTTCGTCACAGACGGTTCCTGTTTTGGCAATTCTAAGAACTAATTTATTAAAGTATAAAAACACACAAATTCTTTACACCAAAGAGTTACCAGCCTTTTTTGATGCAGACCTCATAAAGCGTGTGTATGGTTATAACTTCGAGTTAAAGCAAGTTGAGAGTGCAGAAGCGGTTTCAGACTTTAATGGTAGTACGGTTTTCATTTCAGAACAAAACGACATCGCTACAAGTCAACTCAACCCAAATATTGATTTCTATATTAATCTATATGCTCATTTAGGAAGTCTATTAGTCGTCAATGGTGCGGAAAATGCTAATTACATTTCAGACATTCAGCATGTGAGACGTCGCGAAACGATTGCCATGACTCCTGTAAATTGTGTTGTCGCTTTAAAAGCTTTAACAGAACACTCTCCAATTGCTACTCAAAACAGTATTTACGAGACTAACAAAACAAGTGTTTTAAATTCAATAAAAGACATTACTGGAACAAGGTCTAAGCCTATAGTTGGTTCTAGTGGACTTTCTGTACAATATGCCATTATGATGGGATTAGTAGATTATGCCTTAGAGAATTATAACGGAAAGGCGATTAAATTTGTAGTACCTACAAATTGTTATGGTGGTACAAATGACCAAGCGAGACGTGTTGCTGCATGTTTAGATAATGTGGAAGTGGTGGATTTGGCTGTTGATGGTGACAATGATATGGTACAAAGTATCAACACCGTTTTAGACAACATTGCGCGCGACGATGCGATTCCTTATATCATTGCAGAAATACCAACCAACCCAAGAGTTGAAGTTCCTGATCTACAAAAATTAAAAGAAGCGTTGCGTGCAGAACGTAAAACGGCTTCTGGTGAAATTGCTATCGATCCTGTTTTTATTTTAGATCAAACTTTTTGCCCTAATATTCACTTTTTAGGAGACGATGAAATCCTTTCATCCATAAGAACGATTTCTTATGCTAGTGGTTCTAAATTTCCGAGTGGCGGAAAATGTACTGCTGGTTATTGCGTAGGTAATACAAAAGCAGATGCGCTTATGGAAAAGATTGCACTGCATATTCAACTTTGCGATAACGAGGCTACTGAACTTCAAATGGATATATTAGCAAAACAATTGCCATCAATGAATCAGAGAATTGCTGATGCTTATAAAAACACGCGTGAATTCGTAAATTTTATCCACGAGACGTTGCCAGAAGCGAAAATCAATTTTGTTTCAGAGGAATTAGCAGCACAAGGATTTACACCTTCTGTATTTTCATTAGATCTTCCAACAAAAGGAAATACACCTGCAGAAAAGGAAACTTACAAACGCCAATTGAATCATAAGCTAATCAGTTTAATGATTACAGAAATCCCTAACGAAAGTAAGTACTGTGTAAGTTACGGACAGTTAAAAGGTAGTTATTGGACCATACCTGCAACCTCTACACAAGGTACCACTAAAGAAGGCGACAAGGATTATATTGCACGTGTTTCATTGTCTCCATATTTAGATTTGGAACTTCATAAAAAAGTCTTTGCAGATTTTGTTGAGAGTATTTAAAGACCTTTGTCATTCAGAGGGAAGCATGACCGAAGAATCTATATTTATCACTAATATTGTTAAGTGAGATTCTTCACTCGTACCTCGTTCTGAATGACAAAAAAAATAATACGTTAATACAAATGGAAATTTTAGACTGGATAGAAGATTGGTTCAAAAGTAATTGTGATGGAGATTGGGAAAAAGCTGAAGTGATTCAGATTACCACATTAGACACTCCAGGTTGGGATGTAGAAATTGATATCTCAAAAACATCAATAGCCAATTTAGAAATAAAGTGGATTCTTAACGAAATCAATCGACAAGATTGGTATGGTGTTAAAGTTGAAAATCAGAAATTTTTAGCAGCAGGTGATGCCGGAAAACTCATTTTCTTATTAGACTTGTTTAGGCAGATGATTGATAAAATTGAGAATGAATAAAATCCTGAAACACGTTCAGGATGACAAATCTATTTCTCTGGCTGATCTGTAATGTGCTCTTTTCTTTTACGTCCAAAGGTTGTAACTTACAACAACTAAACCACCAACCAAATGACGATTAAGAAAATTGAAATTGCAAAACTTTCCGAATTAGTAGATAACCAACCCATAAATGCCTTAGTTAAAAACACAGATTTAGTAATCACTAAACATAAGACAGGCATATCTGTTTTATATGGTAGATGCTTACATAGAGGTGCACTAATGGCAGATGGTTACGTAGATGGTGATAATCTTATTTGTGGTGTTCACGGATGGGATTATAGAGTTGATACTGGTGTTTCAGAATATAATGATAAGGAAGTACTTCATAAGTTTCAAGAATATATAGAAGGAGATTCGCTTTTAGTTGATGAAAATGAAATTGTTGCGTTTGAAA
The DNA here is from genome assembly GCF_963975125.1 of uncultured Winogradskyella sp. Taxonomy (GTDB): domain Bacteria; phylum Bacteroidota; class Bacteroidia; order Flavobacteriales; family Flavobacteriaceae; genus Winogradskyella. The sequence continues at coordinate 20,306 of NZ_CAXBGB010000026.1, forward strand.
CTAAGCATCCACAACCTTTTAATCGCGACCAATATTTAGGTGCCTATGCAGATACACATCCTGAAGACACAGAACCTTATACAGGTTATATAAAAGAGCTCGCTCAAAATGGTTTAAAGAATATTGGACATCATGGATTTTCAGCATCCATGGGAGTAGATAGAAACACATTACCTAAATGGAATGATATTCAATTTCTTCCTGCTCAATTAGCGACAAGACCTTTATTAGATCATGAAGACGTAGCGACTAAAGTGGTTATTGGTCCTAAGGCAAAAAAGCCTTTACATCTAGATATTCCTCTTTTTGTAAGCGATATGAGTTTTGGCGCTTTATCTCGAGAGGCAAAAATTGCACTAAGTAAAGGAGCAGAACTAGCTGGCACAGGAATCTGTTCTGGTGAAGGTGGTATGTTGCCAGAAGAACAATCAAGCAATTCGAAATATTTTTACGAATTAGCTTCAGCCCAATTCGGATTCTCTTGGGATAAATTAGATAATGTACAAGCGTTTCATTTTAAAGGTGGACAAGGTGCCAAAACAGGAACTGGAGGTCATTTACCAGGCAATAAAGTAAGTGCAGAAATTGCAGAAGTTCGTGGACTTAAAGAAGGTGAAACTGCTATTTCACCAGCAGCAAACCCTAATTTTCATACGGTTCAAGATTTTATAGATTTTTCAGAAAAAGTAAGAGAACGTACTGGCGGAATTCCAATAGGTTTCAAAATTGCAGCAAGTCATATCGAAGCAGATATTCAATTCGCTTTAGATTGTGTTGTAGATTATATAATTCTCGATGGTCGTGGCGGCGGAACTGGTTCTGCTCCAACAATTTTAAGAGATCATATCAATGTACCAACAATTCCTGCTTTAGCAAGAGCTCGTAAATATTTAGATAAAGTAGGAGCCACTGATGTTACTTTAGTAATTACTGGTGGACTTAGAGTCGCTGAAGATTTTGCAAAAGCGTTGATGCTTGGTGCAGATGCCATTGCAGTATCAAATTCTGCATTACAAGCTATTGGCTGTTTAGGAATGCGTGCTTGTGGATCTAACAACTGCCCAGTTGGTATCGCTACTCAAAAAGAATCATTGCGAAGCAGACTTATTATTGATTCGTCAGCAAAGCAATTACACAACTATTTTGATGCTACCAACAATCTCATAAGAGTTGTTGCTAGATCTTGTGGCTATGACGATGTTACTAAATTTAACCATAACGATCTATCGACATTCGATACTGATATGCATAAGTTAACAGGAATTAATTACGCAGGAATTCTTTAATTATGTTCGAAATATGTGTTGGTCTAATTGAGCTTGCTGCTTATCTAAGTTATCTAAATGCGAAATTTTTAAAAAAGTGCTTTCAAGGCATCAAAATCCAAACCACCATAATTACCAGAACTCATTAATAACAATGACTTGTTATCAAAGTTTTGAGAGAATAAGAAGTTCTTAAAATCTTCTGGATTGGTGTAAATAATTAAATCATCACGTTCAAAAGCATTTGCAATTTGTTCTTCTGTTACTTCTTCTAGTTTCTTAATCTCTACGGCATGTGGTGAATAAAAAACTACGGCAACATCTGCAGCATCTAAAGCACCTTTGTATTCTTTTAAGAATTCAGCATTTAAGCTACTATAGGTATGCAATTCTAAACAAGCGACTAAAGTTCTGTCGCTATATTGTTCTTTTAATGCTTTGGTTGTCGCTTCTACTTTACTTGGTGAGTGTGCAAAATCTTTGTACGCTATACTCGTTTTAGATTCCGCAATTTTCTCTAAACGTTTACTTGCTCCTTTAAAGGTAGAAATGGCTTCGTAGAAATCGTCTTCATCGATTCCCATGTGCTGGCAAATCCATTTGGCACCAGCTAAGTTATTTAAGTTATGTGCACCAAAAACCTCAATTGGCATTGGGCCTTCAGGTGTTTCTAAAAGTGTTTCACCATCTTCTACTGTATATTCTGGAGTTTGATATGATATTTTGCGTATTTGATTTTCTGAGGCTTCCACGACGCGTTTTACCTCAGGATCTTCTTCATTGTAATTGATGCTTCCGCCTGTAACAATAGAATCTACAAAAATGCTAAATTGCTCTACGTAATCTTCATACGTTGGAAACACATTAATATGATCCCAAGCAATTCCACTCAACAAGGCAATATTAGGTTTGTACAAATGAAATTTTGGTCGCATATCAATTGGTGAACTCAAATATTCATCACCTTCTAAAACCATAAAATCATTGTTTTCTGTGAGTTTTACCATCACGTCAAAACCTTCTAATTGTGCACCAACCATATAATCGACATCACGATCGTGATAATGCATCACATGCAAAATCATAGAGGTAATTGTTGTCTTACCATGACTTCCACCAATTACAACTCGTGTTTTGTTTTTGGCTTGTTCGTATAAAAATTCAGGGTAACTATAAATCTTTACACCTAGTTCTTGGGCTTTTAGCAATTCAGGATTATCAGCCTTGGCATGCATCCCTAAAACGATGGCATCTAAATCTGAAGTCACTTTCTCAGGATACCAACCAAACGTTTCGGGCAATAAACCTTTTGCATCTAATCGAGATTTTGACGGTTCGAAAATAGTATCGTCACTTCCTGTAACCTTATAACCTTTATTGTGAAGTGCTAAGGCGAGATTGTGCATTGCTGCACCACCAATAGCGATAAAATGTACGTTCATAGTATCCTTATATAAGTACTGTAAAAATACTATAAGTTTTTTGAAATGGGAAGAACTTAAAGTTATACCTCAACGTCACTTCGAGTGATTCTGAAGGATGAAGAATTGTACTTCGACGGCGCTCAGCAGAACTATCGAGAAGCTCTGTAAGATTATCAAGAATTTAAGTTAAAGATATAAAATGTTCTCGATACGATTTTTTAAAAGAAAAAAATCACTCGAACTGACGGAAAACATAATTTCACAAAGAAACTAGCTAACAGCTAGAGGCTAAAAGTTAATAGCCAAAACCTAAAGATCAGGATTTACAGCCAAACTATTAAAAAGCTTTGCTTTGGTACTAAAGAATTTATTCTGAATTTCAATCGCTTTTAATTGTCCATCTATCAATTTAGACTCACGAGAATTTACTAAAAATAAAGAACTTTCACCTAATTGAAACTTACGTTCTTCTGCTTGAAGCATGCGTTCGTAATCCGACACCATTTGAGAGGTAATTTCATTCTGAGCAACGTAAGATTCTAGTTCTTGTTTTAAGGCATTAATTTTATTTTGAAGATTTACTCGTGTCGCATCCATCTCAAATTCTGTGTCTTGCATTTTTAGTCTCGCCAGTTTTAAATCACCACGTTCTTTTCTTAGAAATAACGGGAAACTCAGATTTACGCCACCTTTATATTCAGCTGTATTAAATGTTCTTGCGACTTCTGGCGTTTGAGATAAGAAATTATATTCCACATCTATTCTAGGTAATAGTCTATTTGCTTTTAATCGCGTATCAACTTCTAGACCTTCAAGCTTATAACCTAAAGACATCATTTTTGGATGTTCATCTAATACAACTTCATCATCTCGCAATTGGTTGACATTAAAAGTCGCAACAACAATTGGCTCAGTATTTACATCTGGAATAATATCTGGTTGCAACTCCACTGGCATATTATTCTCTAGCCATAAAAAATTAGACAACTCTAAAGCCGTTTTCATCAATTTTACTTTAGATTGTTCTAATCCTAGCTTCCTGTTGTTAACTGCGATACGTGCTTCAGTCTCATCAATTTCGGCATTTTCTCCGACCTCTACTCCTTTTTGAACTCCTCTAAAACGTTGTTCTGCATTGACCAAAATATTTTCAAAAAGCTTCAACTCAGTATACGCTTGCAACCATTTAAAATAAACTAATGAGGCTTCAAATAGTATATTATTGACATATATATCGCGATCTGCTTTGGCTTGTTCTCTAAACAACTTCGCTTGTTTTAAAGACGCCATTCTATTATTAATCAATAAACCTTGAGCCAATGGCACTGCAATACCTGCACTATATAAACCATCTTCTGGCACAAAGGCTTGCGGATTTAGAAAATCTCCAGTATTCTCTTCAAATGTGGCCTTCAACTCTACTCCAAACCAACTCGGAATTTTAAACGTTCCGTTGAGTCTATCGAAATATTCTGTGTTTTTGAATTTCTTTCTGTCATAATCTACTTCAACTTTAGGGTCAAAAGCTCCCCGAGATTTCATCAATTTCGCTTGACTTTCGTCAATGACCAATTCGGCCTGCTTTACAATAGGATGAAACTTCTTTACAAAGCCTAAGTACTCATCAAAGCGAAGCACATTAGACAAGTCTTCAGTCTGTGAAAACCCAAAACAACTGGAACCAATAAGAAGTACTGTAATAATAAATCGCATCTGTTATTTCTTTTTAGCTTTTGCAGTTCCTTCTGGCTGATAATAATTAGGTGGAAAACCATTAAGTTGTCTCCATAACTCGAACCAAATTGGCACATCTTCTAATAATGCCATAGTAAAAGCTCTTGAACCTGCTCTGATATCTTTAGGCCATTTCACCTCTTCTTCATCTGGTGCTAATAGCACTCTAAACTTGCCATTTTCACTAATAAAATTCTCGATAGCTACAACTTTAGCTCCATAGGTTCCATAAGATACATTAGGCCAACCACTAAATACTATTGCAGGCCAACCATCGAACTGTACACGGACTTTTTCACCTATATGCAACAATGGTAAATCGATAGGTTCAACAAAAGTTTCTACAGCTAAATCTACTTGATCTGGCATCATACCAACCAAGGCTTCACCTTCTTTAAACGTCTGACCAACACCTCCTCTAATGGCTTTGTTTATATAACCATCATATGGTGCTTTAATAAAACGCAGATCATTTCGCATTTGATAATTCGAATATTGATTATCTAATTTAGACACTTGTGCTTCAGTATCAAACTGACTCGACTGTGCTGTAAACTTATCACTCTGTGCTTTAGAGATTTTATCGGTATAAGTAGCACTAACTCTAGAGATTTCTACTTGCGCATTAATAACTTCATTTCTACTTGCCAACAACTTGTTTTCTTGTGAAATAAGTTTCGCTTCAGTTTCTTGCAGTTTCAATCGTGCATCTTCAACATCTTTAGTGGCTTTAAATCCTTCTTGTTTTAAAGTTTCCGTTCTATCGTACTTTGATTGCGCAATCTTAATATTAGTTTTGGCAGCTTCATAGTCAATACTATCACTCTTCACCTTTAGTTTAGACTGCAAAAATTTGTTTCTAGCTTGCTCTAATTTTAAGCCGCGTTCATTAGATAAAGCTCCAATTTGACGATTTAAGGCTTTTACTTTTTCACCATAAGAACCAACAGATTGGGCTTTGGCATCGCGTTGTTGCGCAGTACGTTCTACCAAATTAGGATCGAAATACTCACTTTTAATTTCAGAAATCTGCATTATGGTATCGCCTTTGGCTACAAAATCACCTTCGCGAACAAACCAACTTTCAATACGACCTGGAATAGGAGATTGAATGGTTTGCGGTCTTTGGTCTGGAGTCAATGTCGTGACGTTACCTCTACCTGTTATATTCTGAGTCCATGGCAAGAACAGCGCAATAAAACCAACGATAGCAAATGCTCCTAAAAATCGATTAAAATACTTGTAATATCTACCGTGAAACACACGCTTTCCTGATTTAGAATCAGTAATGTCTACAGATTTATGAAGTTGATTATGAGATATATTTAACATAGTCCGTTTCTTTAAATGATTTCACCTTTTTTAAGCGTTACGACTTGAGTACAACTTTTTGACCAATCGTTACTCATACTTACAACAACTAATGCCCAAGGGTTAGCCGCATTAGTTAAGAAGGCAATTATTTTATCAACTTCTTCTGGCTCAAAGTGCTCTAAAGGATCTTCTAAAATGAGAACCTTAGGCTTGCTAACTATTGCTCTTGCTAATACAATTTTCTTGGCAACTGTGAATGAAATTTGTTTACCTTCAGGATATAAGACTGTATTCAACCCTTGAGGACTTTCTTTTACAAACTGATTCAAGCCAACATTCTCCATTGCCCACATTAATTGTTCATCTGAAATGTCTGAATTCCCGAAGGTGATGTTCTCTCTAATGGTACCTTCAAAAGGGGTTTCGTCTGCTAAAGACAATCCTAAATGCGATCGATAATGATTCAAATTAATATTGCTGAGCAGATATTTATCTAAATACAATTTTCCTTTTGTTGGTTCAATCACTCCTGCGATTAAACGCAATAAGCTCGATTTCCCAGAACCACTATCACCTTTTACAAGCAATCTGTTTTTTGGCTTAATATTTAATGAAATATTACTAAGAATTGACGCTTCGCGATTTGGAACTTTGTAAGAGATATTATCCAATTCAATATTAAAATCGTCTTTAAACTCTGGCTTATCCCCTTCATGCATTTCTAGTTCTTTATCTACAATCTGACCCATTTTTTCTAAAGAGGTGAGCACATCGTAAAAGGATCCTAAACCAAGGATAAGTTTTTCGACTGAAGCGATAACTAAAAGAATAATGATCTCTGCTGCTACGAACTGACCAATATTCATTTCTTGATTCAACACTAATAATCCACCGATTAATAAAAGACCAGCTGTTATAAACACCTTAAAGCCGATCATTTGTATAAATTGAATCACTAAAATTCTAAAGTGGCTTTCTCTAGCTACCAAATAGTCATTTACGAGCTCATCATTTTTATTTACTGCTAAATTGGTTCTACCAGACAACTTAAAACTGACAACTGCTCTAGCGACTTCCTGAATCCAATGTGCTACTTTATACTTGTGCTTAGATTCCATAAGACTTGTCTCCATGCCTTTTTTAGCTGTAAACTTGAATACGATATATATAAGAATCAACAATAGAATTCCGAATGCTATAAAAAACGGATGGTAAAATGATAGTAGAATTAATGCAAATACAATCTGTAAAATTGCAGCGGGAATATCGACCAAAATCTTTGCTAAACCTTTTTGAATATTGAGTGTATCGAAGAATCTATTCGCTAATTCTGGTGGATAATTATTCCTTAGCTCGTTCATTTTAATCTTTGGGAAACGATAGGTAAACTCAAAAGATGCTCTAGTGAAAATTCGCTGTTGAATCGTTTCAATAATACGCATTTGCATCAGTTGCAAAACACCCATAAAAGCAACTCCAAGAGTCACTAGAGCTACCAAAACTATCCAAGATGTGCTAACTTGTGCACCTTGAATAAGATAAATAATAGCCTGAATTCCTAATGGAAGCGTTAAGGCCAAGATTCCAGAAAAAATGGCATAATATATGACTTGCAATACGTCTCTTCTTTCTAACTTTAAGAGTCCAACAAGCCTCTCCCAAGGAGACATAATTTCTTTTATGTTCATAATGATTTACTTACTAATAGCGTTGATAGTGAGTTCTTTAAAAAAGTCTGTTGGAGTAATAGTATCATTACAATCCGTTATTGAAATAAAATGCTCTTTTAAGAAATGTTGATGTAAAGCACCTTCTACAATAGTGCTTGCTAAACTCGATGCGAATTTATACTCAGGATTAATATTAATTATCATGTCTCGTAAACGCTTAATCAAACGCTTATAGACAACAAAATAACCTTCCTTGTTTTCGACATCTACCTCTTTAGTTAAATATGATTTTGAATATTCGTTAATTATAATTCTGTTTAAGACCACCTCATTAATATGAGAAAAGGTCTTATCTACTTCAATAGTTTTTGTAACCACTTCGATGGCTTTAAACAATTGCTCTTTTGGGTCTGGCATATTAAAGGTTGTAAATACCATTTGATATTCTATCCAAGCCCAATACCAAGACGTTAAGTATAGAAGAAGCTTGTGCTTACTTTCAAAATAACGATAGATTGAACTTTCATTAGATCCAATCTTTACACCTAACTTTTTAAATGTGAAACTGTCGAAGCCAATTTCATCAATAAGCACTATGCTGTGTTCAATAATTCGCTTGCCTAAATTTGACGATTCTGGATCTTTAATATAGATCTTATCTGGAACAGAAATTTTTAAATTTGATAGTAAGTTTAGCATTTTTACATTATTTGATTGCAAATATAATAGTAATACTATTAATTTAAAATGATTAACAAAAGTTTAGTACCACAAAAATTGTAGTATTAAGTCAAGTAATAAATTTGTGATTAGGTCTTAAAGCTTAGAAATAGTCGCCTTTTCTTCTTTAAAAACATCAATCTTAGGCAAACCTGCAATTGCCTTATCTATCCACTTTAAGGCTTCAGTTTTATCCTTTTTGTGCTTATAGATTTGTGCTAATCTGTAATAAGCCCATTCTTTAGGCACACCGTCTTTAGAAGAATGATGAGATAAATAGGCTTTTAGACACTTTTCTCCTTTATCTAACTGAATATTATAATCTGCGCAAACTTTACCAATTTGATAATGCATCGCATTACGTTGTAATTTCTCTTGTCCTTCTTCTAGATTATCGATTGCCTTTTCTGGTTCGTTTTGCCCTTCGTAGAAGCTCGTTAATTTCTCATAACAAGTTACTGAACCACCAACTTTTATGGCTAATCTGTAATACTTTTCAGCAAGTTCTGGTTCGTCATCATATTCATATACATAACCTTTTGCTAAATAACCATCTACTTTAGATAATTGTTGCAATTCTTCAGCATACTTTAGAGCTTTAGAATTACTACCTCCAATAATACCAGGAAGCGATACATACAATTCTACTAAAGCCCAACGTGCATCAATATGGTTAGAATCTAATTCTGCTGCCTTTAAAAAAGCACGTTTAACATCACCAATAATCCCCAAAGCTTTTAGTTTACTAATACTTAAAGCTTTCATACCTAAAGCTCCACCATATTTGTATTGATAATTGGCATTGCTAGGTTCCTTTTCTGTTAAAGTTTCATATTGCTCAATAGCTTCATCCCATTTTTTTTGATGACCATAAGCATCTCCTAAAAGCTCTATGGCTTCTTTATCTTCAGCGTTTGACTTTAAAAGTGTAAGCATTTCGCTCTGGGCTCTTATAAATGCTTTCTCAGCAATAAATGCTTCGGCCTTCTCTTTAGACGTTTGAGAAAAGCATATAGAGGAAATTAAAAAGATCCATAAGAATCTATACATAGATAAGGGCTTTATTTCACAAAAATACAATTTATGTCTTAGTCGTAAAATCTTAATTTAATAACGTTCTGTTTCACTCACAAATTGTTTAACTTCACTCATCCAAACGACACGTTTACTCGTTACTACTATTTTTGGAATGCCTTTTGAAGGTATTTTGTAGAAAATGACATAAGAATGACCCAAGCGCAAAAACAAACTGTCAATCTTGTGTATATGTTTCATGCGCGAACTGTATGTGACAATTTAAAACAATTAAGATAGACACATGAAAAATTATATCTCAATACTAATGCTAATTTGCTTTGCTTCTTTCTCTAATGCTCAAGATAACTTTGACAGTCAATGGAAAGCTGTAACCAAGTTTGAAAACGAAGGCTTAACAAAAAGTGCTGCTGATTTGGTAGAAGACATCTACAAATCTGCAATCAAGGAAAAGGACAAACAACAACGTATTAAAGCATTGCTTTATAAAAGCAAGTACATGTTAACACTCGAAGAAGAAGCGCAATTAAACATTGTTAATCTTTTTAAAACAGAAATTAAAACAAGTGACATTGTTACTAAGCATCTGTTAGAAAACATGTTGGCTACCATGTATTGGCAATATTTTCAGCAAAATAGATATAAATTTTATAACCGTACCAAAACTGAAAGTAAAGTAGATACTGTTGATTTTAGAACTTGGGATTTAGAAACCTTGTTTAATGAAATTCATGCGTATTATCAACGGTCTTTGGAGAATGGCTTAATGCTTCAACAAGAACCATTAAACAATTACAAAACTCTTATCGTAGAAGTTAAAAATTCTAAAGAATTTCGTCCTACACTATATGATTTACTAAGCCATAATGCTTTACAGTTTTACAAAACAGATGAAAATAGTATTACGCAACCTGCATATAAGTTCACTATTGACAATGACGCTTTAATAAGTGATAGTGAAACATTCATAAACTTAGATTTAAAATCAAAAGATTCTACATCTTTACAATTGAATGCGCTAAAAATCTATCAAAATTTATTAAAGTTTCATCGTAACGACCAATCTTCAAAAGCATTTGTGGCTGTAGATATTGAACGCTTACAATTTGTGTCTCAACATGCCACTTTTACCAATAAAGAGGCTTTACTTTTAGAAACTTTAAAGTCAAAAGCTGAAACCCTAAAGTCATCTCCGCTTTCAGCGCTTTATAATTTTGAAATTGCTTCACTTTACAGACAACAAGGCAATAGATATAACAGTAATCCTAACGAAAATGACGTTGACGAAACCCATCGTTGGAAAATTAAAGAAGCATTAGAGCTTTGTACAGAAGTCTCTTCTCAATTTCCTGAAAGTATTGGCGCGAAAAAATGCGACGTTCTAAAACAGCAGTTATTACTGCAAAGTATAAGATTACAAGCTGAGCAGTTTATTCCTGTTAATTCAGTTTCAAGATTACTGGTCAGTTATAGAAATCTTAATACGCTCGATTTTAAAATATATAAAATCTCAAAAAAGCAATTAGAAAAATACAATAGTACTTATAGAGTAGAAGAAAAAACCAATTTCTTAAAAAAACTAAGTAGTACGGAATCATTTTCAAGTCCATTAAAAAACGAAAGTGATTACCAAAATCACAGTACAGAAATTGTAGTGCCAAAATTACCAAATGGCTTATATCTTATTAAAGCTGAAACGAAATCTGAAGCTAATGTATTTGCGGTAGCACATATTCAGGTGACGGATTTGGCCTTAATTGAAAGCACTAACAATAACACGCACAATTATCAATTAATAGACAGAAACAATGGTAAGCCAATCGTTGATGCTAATGTTGCAATATCCTATACTCAAAATGGATACGATCAACGTTGGAATAAAAAATTTGTCACTGATCGTTTTGGTAAGTTTCAATTTATAAAGGATAATAACCGTTATAGAAATGTTGAAATAAAAGCGACCTACAAGAATGACATAGGGTACTTTGGTAATTACTACATCAACAAAAAGTATAAAGAAAATATTAAAAATGATACCCAATACAAATCCTTTTTATTTACAGACAGAAGTATTTACAGACCTGGGCAAACAGTTTATTTCAAAGGCATTGTCACTGCGACTAGAGATGGAAAAACACAAGTTCTTGCAAATAATACGGCTAAAGTAAAGCTCAAAAATGTAAATGGTGAAGCGATCAGCGAGCTACCGTTAAAAACCAATGAATTTGGTTCTGTAAGCGGTGAATTTATTTTACCAAATGATGGACTCACAGGCAATTATGCTATAGAGTTAATTTGTGGCAATACTGGCTATACTAATTTCTCAGTTGAAGAATACAAACGTCCAAAATTTAAACCAGAATTTCAACCTATTACAGAAACCTATAAAGTGAACGATAGCATTACCGTAAAAGGAATTGCCGTAGCTTTTGCTGGAAGTAATATCACAGATGCTAAAGTGGTTTATCGTGTAAAACGAAATGTTCAGTTTCCAAGTTGGTATTATTGGAGACGCCCTTATTATAATGTAGAAGCACAAGAAATTACGTTTGGAGATACCAAAACAAACGATAAAGGTGAATTTGAAATTATCTTTAAAGCCTTACCAGATGAAAGTGTTTCTAAAGACAATCTTCCTGTTTTTAATTATGAAATCACAGCAGACGTTACAGATATTAATGGAGAAACGCGTTCTACTTCTACCATTGTTAATGTTGGTTATCATGCTATGACTGTGAGAATTGTTGCACCAGAACTCATTGATAAAACAAAAAAAGACGTAGAATTATCTCTAGTCTCTGAAAACCTTAATGGTGAATTTGCACCAGCAAAAGGCACCTTAAAGATATACAAGCTTAATGCGCATGATGCTGTTTTAAGACCTAGACCTTGGAGAGCTCCAGATTATCAAGTCTTATCAAAAGAAGAGTTTAAAACGCAATTTCCTCACGATCCATATAACAATGAAGATGTGTTAACCAATTGGAAAAAGGGAAAGGAAGTTTTTAGCAAAACTTTTGATACTGAAAAAGACAAAACCATAATCTTAAAAAAACTCAACAAATGGAATTCTGGTCAATATGTTATTATTACCGAAAGCGAAGATAAATTTGAGCAAACGGTAAAAGACCAAGTTTTTACAATACTTTTTAGTGATAAGGATAAAACGGTTGCTGATAATCAATTATTTGAAGGGCAATTAGACAAAACTACGTACGAGCAAGGTTCTATGGCTAAACTAACTTTAGGTTCTGCTGCTGAAAACATAACAGTGACTGTAGAGATTGAAAAGGACAGTAAAATTATAATGACACAATTGGTTCAACTCAATAATTCAAAACAAACAATTCTTATTCCTGTTTTAGAAAGTGATTTAGGTGGCTTTGAAGTGCATTGTAGTTTTGCAGCTTACAATTCATATATTCCACAAAGCTATAGAGTTAACGTGCCTTATCCTAAAACGGATTTAGAAATTGAAACCAAAACCTTTAGAGATAAGCTACAACCAGGACAAGATGAAACTTGGAGCTTTAAAAT
>NZ_CAXBGB010000027.1:0-32822 GCF_963975125.1 uncultured Winogradskyella sp.
AAAAACTTATTCAACTTTTTTAGCAATTGTTTCTTGACCGCCTTGATATAAAGTAAAGCTTTCTACTTCACCCGTAGCATTTTTATTGAACTTCACCTTAAGAGGAGTAACCTTTGCGAAAAAGGTACTTTCGTCTTCAGCAAAAACTTCAAATTTTCCTTGACTAGTAGCTTGTCCAAAAATCTGATTGCCTTCTACAGTAACTTCAACATGGAAATTAGGACTTAACTCATATTTCCCGACATAGTGTTTTAAGACGTCATTTGACAATGTTAACTCTTTTCGAGCTTTTGGCATTGATTTATCAACTTCGTTACCTACATTTTCTGTATCAGTAATAAAAATGGCTTGACGTTTTCCATCAGTAGATTTTGAAAACTTATACTCAATGCCGTCTTCAAACATAAATCGGTTTTCGGATAATGGGAAAATTTCAAAAACTGTATTGGTTTCAGATTCTCGCATACTATTAAGTTTACCATCTTCCATAAAAATATGCCTGATAGCTCCATCTTCAAATTCATAAGCGCCAACCCATTGTTTCATTTTGTCTTCAGAAATTTTTACGACTTCTTTCATGGTTGGAAAAGGTTTTCCTATCGCTGCAGCAGCAAGGTTTCTTGTCACAGCGCCTATATCATTACAGCTACAATTGCTTAAACCTATAACATAGACATCTTCCTCGATAAGATAAATTCCGTTTGTAGATGTACCAAAAATACCACCACTATGTGTGTACCCTTTAGATCCTTTAAGCGTCATTTCTCCAAGACCATATCCGTAACCAATATGTTCACTATTATTAAGACTTGAGCCATTAATGGCTTTATCTAACGAAGTCGCTTTTATAAATGTATTATTAGTTAACGCATTTTGCCATTTTAGCATATCGTCAGTAGTAGATGTTAATGAACCTGCAGCATGTGGTAACGTCATACTAAGAAAGTGTGCATTAACATAGCCATTTTCATTTTTCTCGTAGCCTTCAACCCTGTTTTTAACTAATTCTCTGGTATTTCCATAGCTTGAACTCTTCATGCCTAAGCGATTAAATATATTTTTCTCTATAAAGTTTTCGTAAGTATCACCAGAAATCACTTCTATGATTTTACCAAGTAGAATGTAACCCGAATTATTATATCTAAATTCTTCACCTGGATCAAAATCCATAGGTTCATTTTTAAAATAATCGATTAATTCATCTAAAGTCATATCATTTCTTGCAACTTCAACTAAATTGCCTATTCCTGTATAGCTTTTTATTCCTGATGTATGGTTTAATAAGTGATGAACTGTAATATTCTTTCCAAGTGTAGGATAATCTGGAATATACTTAGTAATAGGGTCGTCTAAACTCAATTTACCTTGTTCTTCTAGCATTAAAATAGCAACTGCAGTAAATTGTTTAGTGATAGATGCTAACATAAATACGTTTTCGGGTATCATATCTACATCTAATTCTAGACTAGATTTACCAACAGCTTTTCTGTAAATTGTTTTTCCATTTTTTGCTACTAAAATGGTTGCTCCAGGCATGTCCGATTTATAGGATTGAGATACGATATCATCAAATTGTTGGGTTAGATCTTGGGCTGAAATAGTTGTTGAAAATACAAAGCTAAATAGAAGTAAAGCGATAGAATAGTTGGTTTTCATGTGGTTATAAAATTTATTATATGTGTGAGACGATGTTAACGAGTAAAAGTTACAAAAAAACCACCTTGAATTAACAAAGTGGTTTTTAAATATTTAAGAGATTGCCACGTCCTGCGTTCTCGCAATGACAAATTGAGATTACTTAATCATCTCATAACTTCGCTTAATAAAATTAGTGAGTTCTTCACCTTTTAATAAGCCTTGAGATAAACGTGCTAAATCTAAACTCTGATTAATTAATCGCTCTTGTTTCTTTTTGGTTTTAGTGCCTAAAATTTCACCAACCAACTCAGAATTAGTATTAACGATGAGGTTATACATTTCTGGCATATTACCAAACATATTCATGCCTCCTCCACCTGTAGCTTGCATCTCTTTCATACGACGCATAAACTCTGGTTGTGTAATTATAAATGGCGACGCATCGCTATCCATAGCTTCTAATTGTACAGCAAATTTTTCTGAAGGAATCGTTGCTTTTAAAAGCGTATCTAATTCTGTTTTTTGCTCTTCTGTTAATTTAGAAATTGTAGTTTCATCTTTCTTAATTAAATTATCAATATGATCGCCATCTACACGAGCAAAAGAGATATTTTCTTTTGTCGTTTCTAACTTTTGGATTAAATGTGATATAATTGGTGAATCTAACATTAAGACTTCGTAACCTTTAGCTTTAGCAGCTTCGATATAGCTGTGTTGTTGGTCTTTGTTAGATGCGTAAAGAATAACTAACTTATCATCCTTATCGGTCTGATTCGCTTTTATCTTATTAAATAATTCTTCGTAAGTAAAGTACTTGCCATCTACTGTTGGGTATAAAGCAAAGGCATCTGCTTTCTCGAAGAACTTCTCCTCGGATAACATTCCGTATTCAATTACAATTTTAATGTCGTCCCATTTTGCTTCAAAATCTTCGCGATTAGCATTAAATAAGGATTTCAATTTATCAGCAACTTTACGTGTAATGTAAGATGAAATTTTCTTTACAGCACCATCAGCTTGTAGGTAACTACGCGATACGTTTAACGGAATGTCTGGTGAATCAATTACACCACGTAACATAGTTAAAAATTCTGGTACAATACCTTCTACATTATCTGTAACATAGACCTGGTTTTGGTAGAGTTGAATTTTATCCTTCTGCATGTTCATATCATTCGTCATCTTAGGGAAATATAAGATTCCTGTTAAGTTGAATGGATAATCTACATTTAGATGAATGTTGAATAAAGGCTCTTCAAATTGAGCTGGATATAGTTCTCTGTAAAAATCTTTATAGTTTTGATCTTCTAAATCTGCTGGTTGTTTTGTCCAAGCCGGATTTGGATTATTGATGATATTATCTACAGTAATTTGTTTGTGTGGTTCAGTTGTTTCTTTTCCTTCAGCATCAGTTGTTGTTTCTGGAGTAAACTCTGGATCGTTTATTTCCTTAGTTCCAAATTTAATTGGAATAGGCATAAACTTGTTATACTTCATCAATAACTCACTGATTCTATTCTCTTCTAAAAATTCAGTTGAGTCTTCAGCGATATGAAGAATAATCTCTGTTCCTCTTTCTGTTCTATCAGATGCTTCTAATGTAAATTCTGGTGAACCATCACAAGTCCAATGTGCTGCATCAGCTCCTGTATGCGACTTTGTAATAATTTCAACTTTTTCAGCGACCATAAAGGCAGAGTAAAAACCTAAACCAAAATGACCGATGATCCCTGAATCTTTAGCAGAATCTTTGTATTTGTCTAAAAATTCTTCAGCACCAGAAAAAGCGACTTGGTTAATGTATTTTTCAACTTCTTCGGCTGTCATCCCTAATCCTTGATCGATGATATGAAGTTTCTTTCCTTCTTTATCAATCTTTACTTCAATCTGTGGATTGCCGTATTCAGATTTAGAGTCACCAATACTAGCAAGGTGTTTTAATTTTAGCGTGGCGTCTGTACCATTACTAATAAGCTCACGTAAAAAGATTTCGTGATCACTGTACAAGAATTTTTTAATAAGCGGAAAGATATTCTCTACCGATACATTAATACTTCCTTTTGTCATAATTGTATTTATTTATTGCCTCATCGAGTGTTTCAAAATTGTTTCGAAATTTATCGAGATGTTCTCGATACTTCGACTTCGTCTCAACTCTATCTGACAGTATTAGTTATTTTAATTTCTATATTACTACTAGTCAAATAAAATACCAAGACTTAAAAAGTGACAAACTGACATAAGTATTATGCGCGTATAGTAATAGCAAATTTGATTAAAACGAGTTTGTTTATAAATGATTATTTTTGTTTTCATAATTTTTCTCCTATAAATATGTATAATTCGAAAATAATTGGTTTAGGAAAGTATCTTCCTGAGAACGTAGTGACAAATGAGGATCTATCGAAACTGATGGATACAAATGATGAATGGATACAAGAACGTACAGGTATAAAAGAAAGACGATGGATAAAAGAAGGTACTGAAGATACCTCTGCGGTTATGGGTGCAAAAGCTGCCAAAATTGCTATTGAGCGTGCAGGTTTAACAAAAGATGATATCGATTTTATTGTATTTGCTACTTTGAGTCCAGATTATTATTTCCCTGGTTGTGGTGTGCAAATTCAAGATATGCTAGATATGCCTACGATTGGTGCTTTAGATGTGCGTAATCAATGCTCTGGATTTATATACGCTATCTCTGTTGCAGATCAATTTATAAAAACTGGGATGTATAAAAATATTTTGGTTATTGGTGCAGAATATCATAGTAATGGATTAGACAAAAGCACAAGAGGTCGTGGTGTTACTGTCATCTTTGGAGATGGAGCAGGAGCTGCTGTTTTAAGTAGAGAAGAAGATAACACTAAAGGATTACTATCTACACACTTACATAGTGAAGGAAAAAATGCAGATAAACTCATCGTTGCTTCGCCAAGTATTGCCCATTGGGTACCCGAAATTATTGAAGCAGGAGAGGAAGATTTATCATATTTTCCGTATATGGATGGCACATTTGTGTTTAAAAATGCTGTTGTTCGTTTCAGCGAAGTCATTATGGAAGGTCTTACGCAAAACGGTCTGCAACGTGAGGATATAGATATGTTAATACCACATCAGGCAAATTTGAGAATTGCCCAGTTTATTCAAAGAAAGTTTAGCCTACGAGATGACCAAGTATTTAATAATATTATGAAATATGGTAATACCACTGCAGCATCTGTAATTATTGCATTAACAGAAGCTTGGGAAGAAGGAAAAATAAAAGAAGGAGACAATGTTGTATTAGCGGCTTTTGGTAGTGGCTTTACTTGGGGAAGTGTTATTATTAAATGGTAAAACTAATCCCTTAGAAAAAAGGGACCTCATGAATAGAATGTTTAATTAATATGGAAAACACTAATACAACCAAACGAAAAAAAGGAGGTGGGTTTTTATTAATTATGGTTGGCATTTTCTTTACGTTTCAGTTTACTAAACTAGATTCGACTAACAGTATTATGGGCATGGTAACTTCGGTTTTTATACTTATTCTAGGATTATATTCAATTTTTAAAACTTCAAAGGAAAATATTTAGCAATTCTGCTTTTTTCGAAACAAAAAAAGCCCAAACAACATAATCGTCTGGGCTTTTTAGCTATTAACCAACTTAACTAATACTATTATAAAAATTAATTTATAATTACTATTACTTAAAACTTATCTCACTACTATAGACGTAATAGTTTCTGTTTTATTTCAAAGATTAACACATTTAACGTGTTTTTAACAAAAACCCGAAACAAGACGTTTCGGGTTTTCTTATTTAATAGCTAAACATTAATACTAACCATCAACTATTATGTAGGCTATTAAATATTATCTTCTGTGTGATTTTAATAAAGACACTTATTATTTGTTATTACATAAAACCACTGCAAGATTTCTCATCATTATCTCTGCGTTTACGAGATTTTGCCTTGTATTTTCCTCCACCAAAACGGTAAGATAAACCGGCGAATATGGTGCTGAATTCTGGCTTAAATTGCACATTTTGTTTAAATGGTCTTTCGCTAACAATATATATTTCTTGAGTATCAAAAACGTTATTAAAGTTTAAGCTAAAAGTGGCTCTATTGTCTTCAAGAAAACTGTAACGCATACCTAAGTTTACAAAATACATTGGGTCCATTTCAAAATTTAAACCAGTGTCTTTTCCTCTATACATTGCAAACGCAGATAATGATAAATCCTTGGTAACTTTAAAGTTATTGAATATTCTAAAGTTATATATAAGGTTGTCAACTTCAACTTTATTAATCTCAATATCACTTTCAATTGGGTTTGGTATTGTTGGGTCTAGAGATTCTGCAAAACCAGTTTGTTTACGCGCATACAAATCGAAACTAGTATTTAAGCTCCACCATTTAGTAGGTCTATAACTACTAGATAACTCAACTCCATATGCTGAGGTTGTATCAAAATTATCATTAGTTAATATAACTCTTCCAGAACCAAAGTCTGAGCGATCTACAAATACACCTTGATTTATTTCATCTTCAATAAGTCTATAGAATACACCAGTAGTTATGCTCCCTTTTTCTAAATTTCTTGTGTAGTTTACTTCTACTGAATTTGTGAATTGAGGTTGTAACTCAGGATTACCAAATTGAGAAATTAAAGGTGTATTAAACTCTGGTATTGGGTTAACTTGGCCAACACCTGGACGATCGACACGTCTACTATAGCTAAATTGATATGAATTCTTTTCAGATGGACTGTAAGTGACAAAGGCAGAAGGATATACTTGGAAATAATCATTTTTAAAGGGAAGGTTTGTTGTTGTATTATCTGTTAAATCCATATCAATAGCCAAAGCGTCTACAATAACGGTTTCTGCTCTTAAGCCTATTTTGTAAGACCATTTGTCTAACTTCTTACCATAAGTAGCATAAGCAGAATAAATGTTTCTTTCATAATCAAAAACTGTAGAAGTTGGAATATAATTTTCTAGCTGGTTTATTACACGTGCATCAGAATTATAGTCAATTTTGTTATCAAATAAACGCACTTGTAATCCTAATTCTAATTTTGCAGTTTCTGATAATGGATTTGTATAGTCTAGGTTAACAGTTGTTCTATTGCGCGCCACTATGGTATATTCATCAAAGTTTGGTCTTGCACTAAAGCCTGTAAAACTGTTTAAAGTTTCTAAATCATTGTCAAAAATATTGTGATCTACCTCAAGTTCTATATTATGCCCTTCTTTATCAAACTCTAATTTATAATTAACATTGTATTGTTGACTAGCATTTTCCTTTTTATCATTAATATAAATATCAATGCCAGCTTTAAATAAATGTGAATTTCTATCATCTAAGAAATTAAAAGTTTGAGAGATATCTGTTTCAGTTTGGTTTAATAAACCAGTATTTCTATTGTCCGAAATATTGTTACCATAACTGCCATAAAAATTAAGTTTACCGTTTCTATAGTTCATATCTATTGAACTATTAAATTTGGGTTCTAACTGATAGCTAAGCCCTAAGTTTATGTTGCCATTAAAGCCAATATTTACATTTTTATATAGTATTATATTTATAATGCCACTCATACCTTCCGGATTGTATTTTGCTGAGGGATTGGTAATTAATTCAATACTTTTAATAGATGTCGAAGGAATTTGCTTCAATAATTGTTCTGTTGGTATATTAGACAGTTTTCCATCTACCATAACTTGTACGTTCTGGTTTCCTCATAGGGCAATAGCACCTGTTTGTTGATCTACGTTAACAGATGGGATATTATTCATTATGTCTGAAGCTGTTGGTCCAGAGGTTTTAAATCCTTACCTACATTTATAACCTTTCGATCTATCTTTTGCTGTATTGTTGAGATTTTCGCTACAACAGTCACTTCATCTAAAGATTCTAAATTTTCTTTGAGCATAATAACACCGACATTTATTTTATACACGTTTTTGCCAATGTTTATCTCGCTTAAAATGGTTTTGTAACCAATAAATTTAATTTCAACTTTTACAATTCCTTCTGGAATTTTATTAATATTAAAAGTACCATCATCATTGGTTATACCACCAGTAATTATTTTGTTGGCAATATCTTTTATAACGATGTTTACATAAGGTAAAAGTTCATTGAGTTCTGCATCCATAACACGTCCTGAAATAGAACCGTTTTTGATGTCTGAATTTGAATTGGGTTGTGCGCTTAAAATGGTCGATGACACCATAATAAGCACTAAGAATAAATGCTTCATTTACTGATTGTTTTTTGATTGATTGATTGATAGTTTCTTAATGTATAGACGACTATTTTTACTTCATGTTACTCTATTTAACATTTCTTATCATATTTTTAACAAAATGAATAAAAAAACATTGGTAATGGGAGCGTCTCTAAAGCCAGAACGCTACTCTAATATAGCGATTAAGAGGTTGAGAAATTATAACCATGAGGTCAAAGCTTTTGGGTTAAGAGAAGGTAGAATAAAGGATGTTGCTATAGATACCGAGTTGCTAAATTATGAAGCTATTAATACAATAACTTTATATTTAAACCCTAAACGACAAGAAGATTATTACGATTATATTATAGGCATTAAACCCAATCGCGTTGTTTTTAATCCTGGCACTGAGAATTCTGAATTTTATAAGTTGTTAAATGAAAATAATATTAAATATGAAGTTGCTTGTACTTTGGTGTTATTAGCTACAGAACAGTACTAAAAATCTAATTTAACCCGTTGTGTATTTTGATTCAATTTCGTCAATTCGAGTCGGACATTAAATGTACAACGGGTTAAATTAAATTAATAGATAAGGCTTACTAGCTTGCCTTAATTCCATTATGTTTTTTAATAAGCAATAACCCTATAAAGGTAATTAATCCATTAAGTGGAAGAATTTCCCAATGAAATTTATAAGTTCCAATTATGGTTTCTGGCAAGGATGTAATCGCAAAAGTTAACACAATAGACATTAATGCCACAATCCAAGTATATTTATCTTTTATTTGATGCTTTGTTAAAATGCCAAAGGCAAATAAACCGAGCAAAGGACCATATGTAAATGTTGCAAATTTAAATAGATTGCCAACAACATTTCCCTCTAGTATATTAAAGAATAAAACAACGAGAACAAGTACAATTGAAACACCAATATGAACTTTTTTTCGTAAAGGTTTTTGGACTTCTTTTGGTCTATGTTCAATATTTAAAAAATCAACACTAAAGGACGTTGTTAATGAAGTTAAGGCACTGTCTGCGCTAGAATAAGCGGCAGCAATTAATCCAATAATAAAGGTGATTGCTAAAGCAGAACCTAGTCCTTGATTCATGGCTATTTCAGGAAACAATAAATCCGTTCGTGTCCTTCCATCTAATACTGGGATTTCCAAACCAAATTTTTCAGCATAAACGAATAATAACGCGCCTAAGGATAGAAATATAAAGTTTACTATAACCAACAATGTTGCCATGCTAAAGATGTTTTTCTTAGCTTCTTTCTGATTTTTACAGGTTAAGTTTTTCTGCATCATGTCTTGGTCTAAACCCGTCATGGCGATAGCAATGAAAATACCACCTATAAAGTATTTCCAGAAGTAAGTTTTAGCGTATGGATCATCAAAAAAGAAGATCTGTCCTTTTGCTTTAAATTCAGAAGAATTTAAGAACTCAAAATAAGACCAATCTAATTTAGTATTAATCAAATAAATTGCTACACCAACTGAAACTAACATGGCTAAAGTCTGTAAAGTATCTGTCCAAACGATAGTTTTAATACCGCCTCTATTAGTATAAATCCATATTAATAAAATTGAAATTACGACGGTTAACCAAAATGGAACACCTATATGTTCAAAAACAATATATTGCATGGCAAGTGCAACTAAAAACAACCGAAATGATGCTCCTGTAACTCTAGATAACAAAAAGAAAAAGGCACCAGTTTTATAACTTACTTTGCCAAAACGTTGTTCTAAATATTGATAAATGGAGGTGACATTCAGTTTGTAATAAATAGGGATTAATACTAATGCAATAAAGAGATAACCAATAAAAAAACCAAAGACGCCTTGCATATAAGCAAATTGTTCACCACCTATCAAACCTGGTACTGAGATAAAGGTGACTCCAGATAAAGATGCACCTATCATCCCAAAGGCGACTATGTACCATGGAGATTGTCTTTTGGCTTTAAAAAACACGTCATTACTGTCGTCTTTACCTGTAAAATAAGAGATTAATACAAGCAGTCCGAAATAGCACGTAATTAATAATAATATTGAAGTAGGTGACATAAATTAAAGACTTAAATTAAGAAAATTTTATGAAAAATAGTACATTTGAAAAAAACAGCTACTTAAAAAGAAATAAATTATGAAAAAAATCGCCCTATTTTTTACATGTTTTCTGCTTGCCTTTGTTTCGTTTGGCCAAGATTATCATGAGCTTATTGCAGAAGGAACGCACACAGTTGAGTCTATAGTTGAAGTTGCAGAACTCCATTTTGATTCTGTCGGCAGAGAAAGAGGAACAGGTTACAAGCCCTTTAGACGTTGGCAATATTTTGCAGAACGTGCTATGGATGAAACAGGTAAGTTAAAGTCTTCAGAATTTTATTATAACGAATTACAAGATTATAATGCAAGAACTAACAACGAAGGTTTAGCTTCAAGGACTGTTGTAGGTACTTGGGAAGAAATGGGACCAACCTATTGGAATGCTTCTGCAGGTTGGAATCCTGGTGTAGGTCGTGTTACTTCAATAGCAATTGAAGAAGGTAATTTAGATCATATTATCGCTGGAGCTAATACAGGAGGTGTATGGAAAAGTATGGATGGAGGTTCTTCCTGGACTGTTTTAACTGATAACCTAGCGAATATAGATGTTTATGCCTTAGCAATCGATCCATTAATTAATATGACTTATTATTGGGGTTCATCAGGAGGTTCTATCTTTAAATCCACAGATGGTGGATTAACTTGGGCTTTGCACAGTAATTTGCCTCGCGGAGGAACGGTAAACAAAATTCTGATTCATCCAACAAATACGTCTAAGATGTTTTGTAGTTCTCAAGGTGGTGGATTATTTAAGTCTAACGATGGTGGCGCATCTTGGACGATAATTGAAAGTGGAGCAACTTCGGGTTATGATTTTGAATTTAAACCAGGAGATCCTAATACAGTTTATGCCTCAGGAGCAAATTTCTATAAATCTACTGATGGTGGTATTACGTTTAGCACAAGTGGAGGTTTAGATGTGTGGTCTCAAGAGTTTGTTAGTGGTAATACATCATGGACGGCTGCTGGATCAAATCAAAATAATACTGTAACACCAAGAACAGGTAACGGTTTAGGATTGTTTTATATTGATAATTTTTCTGCACCATCAACACGTTTATCTACACCAGCAATGAATTTAACAGGTGCGGTAAACCCGCAAATTAACTTCTCTTATACACAAGTAAATTGGGAGGGAGATATTGATGAACTAAAAGTTTTATATAAAACATCTGCCAATGGTAGTTGGATTGAGTTGGCAAATTATACAGCAGAAGTAACAAGTTGGACAGATATTAGTATTTCATTACCAAATCCTAGTGCAGACTACTATGTGGCTTTTGAAGGCACATCTAATTATGGAAGAGGTTTAACTTTAGACGATATTTCTGTTACTACAAACAATTTAGGTACAGTATTTTTAGATGGCTTCGAATCTGCAACTAATACATTTTCATCTGGTGTTAAAATGATTGGCGTTTCGGCTAATGATCCTTCAGTAGTATATGTTTTAGAAGCCGCTGGAGGCATTTTTGGTGGTTTTCATAAATCTTCTGATGGAGGTGAAACTTTTGCGAAACTTAACCATGTCGGTAAAAATTATTTTGGGTATGATACTAATGGCTTGGACACAAGTGGTCAGGCTCCTAGAGATATGGATATTACTGTGCACCCAGATGATGTTAATGATGTGCATATAGCAGGTATTAATACTTGGAGATCTACCGATGGTGGTGTTAATTTTAATATTACATCTCAATGGACTCCAGGTAATGCTAATGGTTTAGATATTGGTTATTGCCATGCAGATGTTGATATTCTCTTATTTGCAGGTACAGGAGTTAATGCGAAGCTTTTTGTAGGTTCTGATGGCGGAGTTTTTAAAGCAAACAACCCAACCGTAGTTAATGATAGGTATTATACAGATTTAACTCCTGGAATGGGAATCCGACAATTCTACAGAATTGGAATAAGTCAAACAAATCCAGTTGTAGTTACTGGTGGCTCACAAGATAATGGAAGTTCAGTCATGGCTTCTAATGGAACATGGACAGATTGGCTTGGTGCTGATGGTATGGAAGGTTTTGTTGATAAAAACAATTCTCAAATTATGTATGGAACAACCCAATTTGGAGGGATGAACAAAACGACAAATGGTGGTGCTAATAGATTTGGAATAGCTAATCCAGCAGGTGATGGAAATTGGAATTGGGTAGTGCCAATTGAGCAAGACCCAATAATTCAAAACACAATATATGTGGCATATAACGAGGTTTTTAAATCCACAGATGGTGGCGATACTTGGAATTCAGCATCGCAAAATTTTGGCGCTAACATTGATCATTTTAAAGTAGCGCCAATTAACAATAGCAAAATGTATTTGGCTATTGACGGAGCGTTTTGGTACACAATTAATGGAGGTGTCTCTTGGACACAATCCACTCTAAATATAGGAGGAGGTAGAATAAACGAAATTGTTGTGAGCCCTACTGATTCAGATAAAATAGCTATTGCGACTACCAATAGCGAAAAAGTATATATAAGTACTAATAATGGCGCATCATTTACTTCTATAAAATGGGATTTACCTAGTTTCTCAGCACAAGCTTTAGCTTGGCAAAATAATGCAGACGAAGGTTTGTATGTTGGCATGAATTACGGTGTCTATTATACAGATAATGCTTTAGGAAATACTTGGGTGCCATTCAACAACGGTTTGCCAAATGTTAGAATTAATGAGTTAGAAATTAATACAGCCGATAATAGTATCTACGCAGCTACCTATGGTAGAGGCTTATGGAGATCTAACATTTATAATATAGCATTAAGTGTAAATGATTTTGAATTTAATGATTTATCACTATATCCAAATCCTGCATCACACGAAGTAAATCTAAAATGGAATACGCCTGAAGATGTTAGTGTTAGAGTATATAATACACTTGGTAAGCTTGTATTCTATGGTAAAAAGGTAAATTTATTAAATGGTTTTAAGATAGATGTGTCCGCGTTCAATCCTGGTGTTTACTTTGTAAAACTGAATAGTGTAAATGGGGAAATCACAAAAAAATTAATTCTAAAATAAAAGACAACCAGATACGAATTTTTAAGTCTATACGGTATAATAAGCCCAATAGTAATTCATTTTCAGTTGGGCTTTTTTATTTCTAAAAATCTGTACCTTCGCAGCTATGGAATTTTCATCAAAACTCTTAGAAAATGCAGTTAACGAAATGTCGCAATTACCAGGTATTGGTAAACGTACAGCATTGCGTTTGGTATTGCATTTGTTAAGACAGCCAGAGAATCAGACTTATCAATTATCTAATGCTTTATCTAAGGTAAGAGCAGAGATTAATTTTTGTGAATCTTGTTATAATATTAGTGATAAGGTTTTGTGTGAAATTTGTGAAAATCCTAATCGTAATGGAGAATTAATCTGTGTGGTTGAAGATATTAGAGATGTTATGGCTGTTGAAAACACAAGTTCTTTTAAAGGACTATACCATGTGCTGGGTGGAAAAATATCTCCAATGGATGGTATTGGTCCACAAGACTTAAATATTAATACATTAGTAGAAAAAGTGAAGTTAGGGAAAGTAAAAGAATTGATTTTTGCTATGAGCCCAACAATGGAAGGTGATACTACTAATTTCTATATTTTCAGACAAATTCAAGATTATAACGTGGTCATGTCAACAATTGCTAGAGGAGTTGCAGCTGGTAATGAATTAGAATACACAGACGAAATCACCTTAGGGCGAAGCATAATTGATCGTGTTCCTTTTGAAGCCTCGTTAAAATTATAGCTATATTTTGAAGTTATCCATTGTCATTCTTAATTATAATGTACGCTACTTTTTAGAATTATGTCTAAAAAGTGTTGAAGCAGCAATACAAGATATTGACGCAGAAATTATTGTAGTAGATAATAATTCGCCTGATGATAGCTGCGATATGTTAAAGCAATTATTTTCATCTGTACAATTAATTGAAAATAGAGAGAATTCTGGCTTTTCAAAAGGAAATAATATGGGTGTAGCACAAGCTAAAGGCGAGTATCTATGTATTCTTAATCCCGATACAGTAGTAGCTGAAAATACTTTCTCTAAAGTGCTTCAGTTTGCAGAATCAAAAGACAAACTTGGTATTGTAGGTTGCCAACTTATTGATGGAAAGGGTGAATTTCTTCCAGAAAGTAAGCGACATGTGCCAACGGCAAAAATTGCCTTTCAAAAAATGATAGGTAATGCAAAACACTATTACACAAATGAATTAGATAAAGATGCTGAAGGACATACAGATATTCTTGTTGGTGCATTTATGGTACTAAAACGAAACGTTTATAATAAAGTTGGTGGTTTTGATGAAGACTACTTTATGTATGGAGAAGATATTGATCTGTCATATAAAGTTTTAAAAGCAGGTTATACAAATTATTATTTCGGAAAAATTTCTGCGCTTCATTTTAAAGGAGAAAGCACATTAAAGGACAACGTGTATGCAAAACGCTTTTTCGATGCAATGGAAATTTTCTATAGAAAACACTTTAAAAAGAATTCAATATTTAGCGCTTTAATAGGTGTTGGAACTAAATTAGGGTATTTATTAAAAGGAAAAGCTACAATAGAAATACCTTTAATAGAAAGTTATGTTTTTGTGTCGTCACAATCTAGCAGTCAGTTAGAATCAGCATTTAAACATAAAATTACAAGCAGTACAACAGTAAATAGTTATAAAGAAAACACAGAGTACATTTTAGACAATAATCATCTAAGTTTTAAGTCAATCATTGAAATCTTGTCTAATAGACCAAAAAAATCTAGTTCTACATTTAAGATTCTACCTAAAAACTCTAACTTTATCCTCGGAAGTAATAGTTCTAAAAGTAGAGGAGAGGTGAAGCACTTTTAAGTTATTTACTTGAACAAAAATCAATAAACTAATCGTTTTTTTATTAATTTTGCACTCAATTAGTAAATAAAGACCTTCAAATTATAAATATGGCAAAGTTTGAACTTAAGTTACCTAAAATGGGAGAAAGTGTTGCAGAAGCAACAATAACTTCTTGGCTTAAAGATGTAGGAGATACAATTGAAGCAGATGAAGCTGTTTTAGAGATAGCAACTGATAAAGTAGATAGTGAAATCCCAAGTGAAGTAGATGGTGTTTTAGTCGAAAAACTATTCAACGTAGATGATGTGGTACAAGTTGGGCAAACAATTGCTGTTATAGAAATTGAAGGTGGAGAAACAGTTGAGGTAAAGGCAGCAGCAGCAGAACCAGCTGCTGAGTCAGAAACTACAAGAGTAGTAGCGGAAGTAACTCAAACAGTTATAGCAGCAAAAGCTACAGTTAAACCTGTAATTTCTTCCGAAGATCGTTTCTATTCTCCGTTAGTTAAAAATATAGCTAAGGCAGAAGGTATTTCTCAAACTGAACTAGATCTAATTTCAGGTACAGGTAAAGATGGTCGAGTAACTAAGAATGATATAAAATCGTATTTAGAGTCTCGTGGATCTGCTCCAGTTACAGCTCCAAAAACTGAACCAGTAATAGTAGTTCAGCAAAAGGTAGAATCAGATTTAGCACCTGTAAAAACCGTCAAGAAGCCTTCCGTAGCTCCAGTTATATTATCTGGAGATGATGAAATAATAGAAATGACCAGAATGGGGAAAATCATTTCTAAGCACATGGTTGATTCTGTGCAAACTTCGGCACATGTACAATCCTTTATTGAAGCAGATGTCACTAACATCTGGAACTGGAGAAACAAACATAAAGGCAACTTTAAAAAGCGCGAAGGTGAAAACTTAACCTTTACACCAATATTTATGGAAGCTGTGGCTAAAGCCATAAGGGACTTCCCGATGATTAATATTTCTATTCAAGGAGATAAAATTGTTAAAAAGAAGCATATCAATATAGGTATGGCTGCGGCATTAGGTGATGGTAATTTAATTGTACCAGTTATTAAAAACGCAGATCAGCTAAATTTAATAGGTATGGCTAAAAAAGTAAATGATTTAGCTAGTAGAGCAAGAGACAACAAATTAAAACCAGACGATATACAAGGTGGAACTTACACAGTAACCAATGTTGGTACATTTGGCAGTATAATGGGTACACCAATTATCAACCAGCCACAAGTAGCTATTTTAGCTCTTGGTGCTATACGCAAAGTGCCTGCTGTAATAGAAACACCAGATGGCGATTTTATTGGTATCCGTTATAAAATGTTCTTATCTCATTCTTACGATCATAGAGTAGTAAATGGAGCACTTGGTGGACAGTTTGTAAAAGCAGTAAAAGATTATTTAGAAGCTTGGGATTCTGATAGAGAAATTTAAACCAGTCCCTTTGTAAAAAGAGATCTCATTGATATATACAACAAAGCACAGTTTTACATCTGTGCTTTATTTTTGTGCTTTTTAGAAGTTTCTTTTAACTCACCTGCTAAACGTAGTTCGATGAGTCGAATCAAATTGCTTTTAGCAAACGATGGCTTACGTTTTCCCTCGATGGGCAGTTAAAAGCTGAAGATTGTAAATAAGCCTTAATGCAATTTGGTTTAGTAGTCTCTGATAAAAAATCGTTTAAAAAATCGTTCCAATGTTTTTTATCAAGCGTTAAACAAAGTTAGCCTTTTAATTTCACAAAGTCAAGTCAGCTTTTTCAATCCTTATAAGGCTATTCTACTAATTCTATTTATCTTTGAGATTCAAAATAAAAACAATGCAACTCAACCTTAATAAGCCCATCTGTTTTTTCGATTTAGAAACCACAGGAATCAATATATCTAAAGACAGAATTGTAGAAATTTCCATCCATAAAGTATTTCCAGATGGTAAGGAAGAAACTAAAACTTGGGTAGTAAATCCTGAGATGCCAATTCCTGCCGAGGTTACTGCAATCCATGGTATTTCAGATGCTGATGTTGTAGGTAAACCAACCTTTAAAGAATTATCTAAGGAAGTTCATAACATGATTAAGGATTCCGATTTAGGTGGTTTTAATTCTAACCGTTTCGATATTCCGTTGTTAGCAGAAGAATTATTGCGTGCAGATGTAGATTTTGATATGAAAAATAGCCAATCTATAGATGTACAGACTATTTTTCATAAGATGGAACAACGTTCATTGGTTGCTGCATATAAATTCTATTGTAATAAAAACTTAGACGATGCTCACAGTGCAGAAGCAGATACAAAAGCAACTTACGAAGTTTTAAAAGCACAATTAGATCGTTATGAAGATTTAGAAAATGATACTAAGTTCTTAGCAGAATTTAGTTCGCGTAAAAAGTTTGCTGATTTTGCAGGTTTCTTAGTCTTTAATAAAGAAGGTGAAGAATGTTTCTCATTTGGTAAGCATAAAGGGAAACGCGTTGTAGATGTGTTAGAGAATGAAGGAGGTTACTTTGGTTGGTTGCTAAATGCAGATTTTCCGCTTTATACTAAAAAAGTGTTAACGGCGATTAAGTTACGTCAGTTTAATAATAAATTGGGTTAAACTTCCTGTTTAGGAAGGAGTTTTATTGTCTGATGTATGAAGTTTCTCTTATTACTAATTCCGTTTCTAACATTTTCCCAAGAACAAACAGCTAAAGGTTTTGTTTTAGATACCGAAACCAAAATACCAATTCCGTACGTTAATATCAGCATCATAAAATCTAAAATTGGCACTTCGAGTGATGATGATGGAAGTTATATACTTACAATAAAAGATGAAGATTTAAGCAAAAGTATAAAGTTGTCATCTTTGGGTTATAAAGATTCTACAATTGTTGTGTCTAAGTTTTTAAATTTAGATAAAGTGTTTCTTCAACCTATAGCAGAAGAATTAGAAGAAGTAGTGATTTCTGAAAAATTTGAAGAACATTTTTTTGAGATTAACCCTATTCGTAAAAAAGATATTATAGGAGGCTTTGGAGGTTTTAAAGACCACCCTTACATTTTCGCATTATATTTTCCTTATCAGAAAACCTTTAACAATACTGAATACATCAGTATAGTCAAAGTTTTTTTAAACAAAAAAAGTTTTGCTCATAAATTAATGCCTTCAAAATTTAGGTTACGCTTATTTTCTATAGGAATTGATAGTCTTCCAGATAGAGATCTGCTTTCAAAGAGTCTAATTATAGAAACATCTAAAAAACAACGTGATGTTGAAATTGATTTATCAGAATTTAATATTACATTTCCAGAAGAAGGAGTCTTTGTGGCATTAGAATGGTTGCATATTCCTTTTAATGCTTATGAGTTTACATATACAAAAGGAAAAAGTAAAAAGAAATATACAGAGATTAGATATGCACCAAGACTCTCATGGATTAAACAAAAAAAATCTGAAAACTACTTAGTTATTTATGCCATTGGTAGGTGGGTAAAACAAAAAATACCTTATACGAGTAAGGATGATTTTATGATTCCTGCTATATTCTTAACTTTGTCTAATTAAATATTGCTAACAGCCAAAAGCTAATGCCAAACAGCTAATAAATGAAACTAATCTGCATAGGTCGCAATTACGCAGACCACATTAAAGAACTTGAAAACGAAAAGCCAACAGACCCTGTGGTGTTTTTAAAGCCAGATACTGCAATTTTACTTAATAAGCAGCCGTTTTTTATTCCAGATTTTTCAGATGATGTACATCATGAGGTAGAGGTTTTGGTAAAAATAAAGAAAGTTGGGAAACATATCGATAAAAAATTTGCACACAAATATTACGACGAAATCGGACTTGGAATAGACTTTACAGCACGCGACCTTCAAGCAAAATTAAAAGCAAAAGGCCTACCTTGGGAAAAGGCAAAAGCCTTTGATGGCGCAGCTGTTATAGGGAAGTGGTTGCCAAAGACTAAGTTTAAAGATGTTAATAATATTAACTTCAGTTTTAAAAAAAATGACGAAGTTGTTCAGTCTGGAAATACCCAATTAATGCTTTGGAAAATTAATGAACTTATAGAATATGTGTCAAAATATTTTACTTTAAAAATTGGAGATATTATATTTACAGGCACACCTGCTGGAGTTGGCAAGGTGTTTGCAAACGATAAATTAAAAGGATATATCGAAAACGAAGAATTGTTTTCAATTAAAATAAAATAAATGTCAAAACATTACAAATTACATCGCGTTCGCGAAATGGCTGAAGGAGATGAAGATTTCGTTGTTGCAATAGCAGCAGCATTTATAGAAGAAGTGCCAGAGGATGCAGAACGTTTAAGAAAATCTGTTCCGGATAGAGACTTCTATGAAACATATCAAGCAGCGCACAAGATGAAACCTACTATTGATTTATTCGAGCTTGGTGTTCTAGATAAATTAATTGAAGTGCAAGATTGGGGAAAGCATGAGCAAAACGATAAAGATGTAACAGCACAACTTCAAATTGTATTAACTGCAGTAGAGAATGCTACAAACGAAATTAAAACCGATTTTGGTCTGTAAATGTTAGCAGAAATAATCACTATTGGCGATGAGATTCTAATTGGCCAGGTTGTAGATACAAATTCTGCATTTTTAGGAAAAAAACTAAATAATATAGGTGTTTCTGTTTTTCAAATAACTTCAATCCAAGATGATAAAGAGCATATTTTAAAAGCTTTAAAAGAAGCTGAAGGTAATGCAGATATCATCATAGTTACAGGTGGTTTAGGACCTACTAAGGACGATATTACTAAACAAGCCATTTGCGAATATTTTAATGATATTTTAGTTGAAAATAAAGATGTCTTAGCTAATGTTGAGCAAATATTTTCTAAATTTAATAAACCACTTTTAGACGTTAATAAGCAACAAGCATTAGTGCCATCTAAAGCTAAGGTGTTGATGAACCAATTTGGTACAGCTCCAGGTATGTGGTTAGAAAAAAAAGGAAAAGTGTTTGTTTCTCTTCCAGGTGTGCCCTACGAGATGAAAGCGCTAATTTCTAATGCGGTTATTCCTAAACTAAGAGAGCAATTCAAGTTCCCATTTATAATGCATAAGACCATATTAACACATGGTTTAGGGGAAAGTGCATTAGCAGACCGAATTGAGACTTGGGAAGATAATCTTCCAGATTTTATAAAATTAGCATATTTGCCAAGTTTAGGCCATGTGCGTTTGCGCTTATCAGGAAGGGCTATGGTTAAGGCCACGGTCGAGGGAGAAATACAAAAGCAGGTCGGTTTATTGTTACCGCAAATACAAGATGTTTTTGTCGGTTTTGAAGAAGATAAATCTATCGAGACGATAATTGGATCTCAACTCATTAAAATGGGCAAAACCTTATCTATTGCAGAAAGTTGTACTGGTGGAAAAATAGCTCAAGCATTTACAGTAAATCCAGGAGCATCAAAGTATTTTAAAGGTAGTATAGTGAGTTATGCTACAGAATCTAAAGTAAATATTTTAGAGGTTTCTAAAAATGATATTAATATACATTCTGTGGTAAGCAAAATAGTAGCAGAAGCTATGGCGAAAAATGTGAGAACATTGTTTAATACAGATTATGCTATCAGTACAACAGGAAATGCAGGGCCATCTAAAGGAGATTCAGATGCAGATGTTGGTACGGTTTGGATTGCTGTAGCTACAAAAGACAGGGTTTATGCTGAGGTTTTTAACTTTGGGAAGCATCGTAAAAAAGTAATTATGAAGGCGACTAATAAGGCTTTTGAAATGCTTCAAAAAGAAATTGAAGACGTTCACAAAAAAAAGTAAGATTTTATGTTTGTTGAAACGTAAAGTTTTATTAAATTTGCACCCTGTTTTAAAATATCCGTTTTTGGATTTAGCTTAAACAGAAAGAATTAATAGACCTAAAGAAAGAATACAATGTCAAGAGTTTGTGAACTTACTGGGAAAAAAGCGATGGTTGGAAACAATGTTTCTCACGCAATGAATAAAACGAAACGCAAGTTTAATGCAAACTTGATTAAAAAACGTTTTTATATTCCTAAAGAAGATAAGTGGGTAACATTAAAAGTTTCTACATCTGCATTAAAGACTATCAATAAGATTGGTATCGATGCAATGTTAAAAGAAGCTAGAGCAAAAGGATTATACAAATAATAGCGTTAGCGCTTAAGTCAATTTATAATGGCAAAAAGAGGAAATAGAATACAAGTTATCTTAGAGTGTACAGAGCACAAAGCTTCTGGTCAGCCAGGAACTTCTAGATATATTACAACGAAAAATAAGAAAAATACGCCAGACCGTATGGAGATTAAGAAATTTAATCCTATCCTTAAGCGTATGACAGTTCATAAAGAGATAAAATAAGAAAACCATGGCAAAGAAATCAGTAGCGTCTTTACAGACAGGATCAAAACGTTTGACAAAAGCTATAAAAATGGTGAAATCACCAAAAACTGGAGCTTACATGTTCGTAGAATCAGTAATGGCACCAGAATTTGTCAATGACTTTTTAAACAAAAAATAATCTTTATTATCATATAGATTTACTGAACTGCTTTCATTTGAAAGCAGTTTTTTTATGGCTATATTTGAGCAGTAACATGACAAGTTAGCAGTTAATCGATTAGGCAAGATTGTTGCATTTAGCAAAGCAAATAAAATTTAAATGAGTTTTTTTAAAAAAATATTCTCTTCTGAAAAGAAAGAAACCCTAGATAAAGGTTTAGAGAAATCTAAATCCTCTTTTTTCAATAAATTAAATAAGGCTGTTGCAGGTAAATCTAAAGTAGATGATGATGTTTTAGATAATCTTGAAGAAATATTAGTCACTAGTGATGTTGGTGTAAACACAACTCTAAAAGTAATAGAACGCATTGAAGAGCGTGTGTCTAAAGACAAATACATAGGAACCTCAGAGCTTAATCAAATACTAAGAGAAGAAATAGCAGCATTATTATCTGAAACAAAGTCTGGTGAAGATACAGAGTATACAATTCCAGAATTACCAAAGCAAGCTGATGGTTCAAAAACACCTTATGTACTTATGGTTGTTGGTGTCAATGGTGTTGGTAAAACTACTACTATTGGTAAATTGGCATATCAATTTAAAAAGCAAGGTTTAAAAGTAGTGCTTGGTGCGGCAGATACCTTTAGAGCAGCTGCGATTGACCAATTACAAGTTTGGGCAGATCGGGTAGATGTGCCTATGATAAGACAAGATATGGGATCTGATCCTGCTTCCGTAGCTTTTGATGCTTTACAATCTGGTGTTAACCAAAATGCAGATGTTATTATAATTGATACAGCAGGCCGTTTACATAATAAGGTTAATCTAATGAACGAGTTAACTAAGGTAAAGCGCGTAATGCAAAAAGTTATTGACGATGCACCACACGATGTCTTATTGGTTTTAGATGGTTCTACAGGTCAAAATGCTTTTGAACAAGCAAAGCAATTTACAGCAGCAACCGAAGTAACGTCTTTAGCAGTAACCAAATTAGATGGGACAGCAAAAGGAGGAGTTGTCATTGGTATTAGCGATCAGTTTCAAATCCCAGTAAAATATATTGGTGTAGGTGAAGGTCTTGAAGACCTACAAGTCTTTAATAAGTATGAGTTTGTAGATTCTTTTTTTAAGTAACAAATTCCTGCAGAAGTAGAAATCTCATCCTAGTGGAATCCTAAGATTTAACTTAACTAATCTCATAATAAAGAGAGGAAAGCTTTAATTTTAAAAATGCTAGAGTTTTAAAATCGATTACAATTATTACACTGTTGTACTCCGTTTTAATGATAATTAATTACCTATATATTTTTTTATCTTATTACCTTAAAAATAAAAGCCCACTGCTTCCAGATTGTATTATAGAATATATTGCATTTCCTATTTATTTTATTTTATCATTTTTATTGCTAATCGTTTTGGTTAATATTCTTAGTTTAAGAAATAAAGACTTTAATTTCTATAAGACATATATCGTGTTGGTATTGTCAATCTTATTTTTTATTTTTCAATCCAGTTTATATCTGCTCTTAATGGACATTAATCCATTTTGTAAATAGTTGTAATGTAGTATCGCATTTTCGTATTTTTATAAAAAACATCAACCATGCGTAATTATCTTTTTCTTTTTGCTTTCATTTTTATCGTTTCTTGTAAAAACTCTAAATCATCAGATGTAAGGTCACCAATCGAGGAATCTGAAACTAAAGAAGAATCTTCGGATTTAAGTACTATTTCTACAAAATACTTTAGAGAGTTTAAAGTCTTAGATTCAAAAAACTTAACTAAAGAAGAAATTTGGGAAGCTATCAATCCGCAAATGACTGATTTTAACGAAACAAATTACAATAGATTAAAGCCTTTTATTTTAGAGAAAGATATTACAGAGCTTCAAATCTATAGAACTGCCAATAAATTCACTTACGTTGAGTTAACTAAATTCTACCTATACCGTATTAGAAAATTCGATAGAGAAAATCCATTATCATTGAATTCTGTTATTGCTATTAATCCTAATGTTATTAAAGAGGCCAAGCTTAGAGATCGCGATTTTTTAAATAAGCGAATGAAACATCCTATTATTGGCATGCCAATATTATTAAAAGATAATGTAAATGCAGCAGACATGGCAACCACAGCTGGCGCAGTAGCATTAAAAGATAATTTCGCTGAAGATGCTTTTATAGTAAAACAATTAAAGTCTAAAGGTGCTTTAATTCTTGGTAAAGCCAACTTAAGTGAATGGGCCTATTTTTTCTGTGGTGACTGTCCAAGCGGTTATTCTGCTATTGGTGGACAAACCTTAAATCCCTATGGAAGACGTGTTTTTGATACAGGAGGTTCAAGTTCTGGTAGTGGAGTTTCTGTTGCTGCCAATTTTTGTGCTGCTGCTATTGGAAGTGAAACCTCAGGTTCTATATTATCTCCTGCTAGTCAGAACTCGACTGTAGGATTAAAACCAACTATTGGTTTGGTAAGTCGTAGTGGCATTGTGCCAATTTCTTCAACATTAGATACTGCAGGACCAATTACGCGAAATGTAATGGATAATGCGATTCTATTGGATGCTATTTTTGGCGAAGACAAATCAGATTCAAAATCAATTTATGCTTTATGGGAATCGGGTTTCTATTATAAGAATTTAAAAGAAGCTAGCTTAAAAGGAAAACGTTTCGGAGCACCAAAACGATTACTAGAAGATACTTTGTATGCTAGTGCTTTAGAAGTATTAAAATTACAAGGTGCAGATATTGTAGAAATTGAAGAAGAAGAACTTGGACTGCCAAACTTTCTTCGCTTACTCAACTTAGAAATGAAAAAGGATTTGCCAGCTTACATGGAAAACTATGCAAATGAAACTATATCTCTAAGAACAGTTTCTGATGTGATGGCTTTTAATCTTAAAGATTCATTAAAAACCATGCCTTATGGTCAGAGTTTATTTAAAGGTATAGTAGAAGATCAAGGAGATGTAGAATATTTAGAGCGTATTAAAGACACTTTAAAATCTAATGGATTACAATATTTTGATAATCCCATGAAGGCAAATAATTTAGATGGATTTTTATCTATCAATAATTATCATGCAGGTTTTGCGGCTGTGGCAGAATATCCTGCATTAACGGTTCCTATGGGTTATACCAGTGTTGGAACTCCAAAAGGCCTAACGTTTATAGGTAAGCGACTACAAGAAAAGCAATTGTTAGCATGGGCTTACGTATATGAGCAAGCCTCGAAAGCTAGAGTTGCACCTAAAAATTATAACTAGTTAATTAAAGCATTAATTTTTTCCCAAAGGTCATTATCAAAATTTGAGAGTGCAAAGTTTTCACCTTCTGCCGCCTCTCCCATTCTAATAACTACTAAATTTTTACTTGGCACGACATAAATTTTTTGGTCATTTTTTCCTAATGCAGCATACATGTCGCTTGGTGCATTTGGTATAAGTTCACCCGGGAATTCAAATTGACTTTGTGGTAAATGATACGTCGTTTTTCCATTTAACCACCATAAGTAACCATAAGCTTGGTTTATAGTTTGTGAAGTGTTAACAGCATCATTTAAGTGATTTTCAGGAATAATTTGTTCGCTCTCCCATTTGCCATCAGCATAAGTTAATAAGCCAAATCGTGCCATGCTTCGAGTTGTACTCCAATATACACTAAAATCACCAGTTTGTAACCAAGCTCCTGTCATGCCAATTCTGTTTTTCAATTTTAAATTAAAATAGTTAGACCAAGTTTCATTACTGGCTTCTGCAATTACATCTTGAAGTTTTACATATACATTATGATATGCCCAACGATTTCCTGCATCTGTTACATATTGTAAGTTAGATGATGAAACATTATCACCTAAGCCATCGTCTAAACCAGAGTTCATTGATAATAAATTCTTACAGGTAATTAAGTTTTCTTTATCCAATGGCGCACTTGTCCAGCCAGTTCCTAAATAGTCCGAGACTTTATCATTAATATTAAGCAAGCCTTCTTCTTGAGCGATTCCAGTGATTGCAGTGGTCAACGTTTTTCCTGCACTTGCCCAATACCAAGGAGAAGTATTTGTATGACTATTAAAATAGGCTTCTACTACAATTTTGCCTTCATGTAGAATCATAAAACTCTTAGAATTTTTGTCTTCCAAATAATCAAGCAATGGTTGCAATTGAGTTTCATTCCAGTTTAATTCAGCTGTAGTTTTGGTTTCCCAAGTATTAGAATTTAAAGGAGGGAAATAGAAGTCTTCATTTTGAGGCTCTTGGTCATCTAAATTATCATTATCACTAGAGCACGATGGTACTAACCAAATAAATGTTAAGACGAATAGGTATCTAATAAGTTTCATAAGTTAGGTTTTGCATTTATGACCCATAAATATACTAAAGGTTTAATTTACATCGTATCTTTGCAAACTGATTTATAGAACCATGCGTACAAAAACTCTTAAGAAAAACAGAATCAACGTTGTTACCCTTGGCTGTAGTAAAAATGTTTACGATAGTGAAGTTTTGATGGGACAGTTAAAGGCAAGTGGTAAAGATGTTGTTCATGAGCAAGATGGAAATGTCGTAGTGATTAACACGTGTGGCTTTATAAATAATGCCAAGGAAGAAAGTGTTAATACCATCTTAGAGTATATGCAAAAGAAGGAAGATGGTGAAGTAGATAAGGTATTTGTAACAGGTTGTTTAAGCGAGCGTTATAAGCCAGATTTACAGAAAGAAATCCCGAATGTAGATCAGTATTTTGGTACAACAGAGTTACCAGGATTATTAAAAGCTTTAGGTGCAGATTATAAACACGAATTAATTGGAGAACGTTTAACAACAACTCCTAAAAACTATGCCTATTTAAAAATTGCTGAAGGTTGCGATAGACCATGTAGTTTCTGTGCTATTCCTCTGATGCGAGGTAAACATAAAAGTACTCCAATAGAAGAAATTGTTGTTGAGGCAGAAAAATTGGCAGCTAAAGGAGTTAAAGAGTTAATTCTTATTGCTCAAGATTTAACCTATTACGGTTTAGATTTATATAAAAAACGAAACCTTGCTGAATTATTAGAACATTTGGTGAAAGTTGAAGGTATTGAATGGATTCGTTTGCATTATGCTTTTCCTACAGGTTTCCCAATGGACGTGCTAGATGTAATGAACCGTGAGCATAAAGTTTGTAACTACTTAGATATTCCATTACAGCATATCTCAGATTCTATTCTAAAGAGTATGCGTCGTGGTACAACCAAAGAGAAAACCACAAAATTATTAAAAGAGTTTAGAGCAAAAGTCCCAGAAATGACGATTAGAACAACGTTGATTGTTGGTTATCCTGGTGAAACACAAGAAGATTTCGAAACCCTTAGAGATTGGGTAAAAGAAATGCGTTTTGAACGATTAGGATGCTTTACTTATTCTCATGAAGAGAATACTCATGCTTACAATTTAGAAGATGATGTGCCCGAAGATGTTAAGATGCAACGTGCTAATGAGATTATGGAAATTCAGTCTCAAATCTCTTGGGAGCTCAATCAAGCTAAAATAGGGCAGGAGTTTAAAGTGGTAATTGATCGTAAAGAGGGCAATTACTTCATAGGTCGTACAGAATACGATTCACCAGATGTTGATAACGAAGTCTTAATTGATGCAACTAAAACCTATTTAAAAACCGGTGAGTTTGCTAAAATTAATGTAATTGAAGCTGAGGATTTCGACCTTTATGGTGACGTTGTAAAATAGATAGATTGCCATTATAGTGACTTATTGCCATTCTGGGTGTCAAAAGATTATACCCTTAGAAACTATGAGTCCAGAAAAACGAAATCAATTTAAAATTATCTTGTTATCAATTTACCTTGTGTTTAGCTGTTTAATTTTTAAATTTATTCTTTCAGTTTAAACAGAATCATTATAATTCTTCATTATAAGTTGTGGATGTATATTAAATATCGATTTAGTATTAACACCCATCTCTAGGTCCAAAAGTAAATACTAACTCTTGTTCCATGTTATTGCCATCTGCATTTTTAGCAGGTGTCCACTTTCCAGGTATATTTTTAAGAAGTTCAATTAATTTTTTGTCAATAGAAGGATAACCAGTTGTCATAGCATCATGATTTACTTCAGATACTTTTCCATCTTTCGTAATAATAAAACTTAATTTAATAGCTCCAAGTTTGTCGTTTTCTATAATGCTCATAGCATCTTTGCTATTGTCTTTAAGGTAAGTAAGAAGTGCGTCTTTACCATTAACATAAGTAGCTTGTGTTTCTGGGACAACCGTAATGTGAGGTCCAAAAAACTTATCTTCCTTAACACCAGTTTCCAAATTCTTTCCTCTAAATTCTGTTCTAATCGTAAAATGATTAAAATAATCTCTAGATCTTATTAATTTTAATTGTTCATCTGTAAGCCTGTCTTGTGTACCAAAAGCTTGTAATTCGGATTGTCTGTTATCTTTAATGACCACAATATTAACTGAATAAATATGTTCAATCTGTTGCTTCTCACCTTCATTAAGGAAATCATAAATTGTGGTAGCCTTAGCAATTTCTGATTTTTTTATTGCCGCAAAGCGCGTGTCTACACCATAGTATAAGTCTGGAATATTATTCTTAATCGGACCTGTATTTGTTTGGTGTTCTATTGCAAGTGTTTTATCAGCTACGGAATTTGGGATATTGGTATCATTGCTATTAAAGAATGTGATACCAAAATATAATACACTAAGGATTACTAGCGAAGTTCCAAAAATAATTATGCTCTTTTTCATATTAATATTTTTTTATGATTAATGAGTAACAAATATATTGTTGAAAGACAGTTGGACTATTAAATTAATTGTAAAAAAAATGCAAATACTTTGTGAAAAAGCATGTGCATCAAAAAACTGCTAATGTTGATAAACCTTTATTTAGTAGGCAAACTATTAACATAAGCAAAACTTTGTTCAAAATAACTTACCATTTTTGAATTGTTGCTCCAAAGCGATTCAGGTACTAATACATAATCCTTCATTTTTGCTCCATAGGAATAATAAAAACCTGTATTATATTTTTCCATAAATTCTGAGGCTTCTTCTTTTGGTAAACGAATGCCTATTTCTGCATCCTTATTGAGAAGCGTAAACATATACCCGTTTGATGAGGTATAAATCATCTTCTTGCCTTTACGCTCAAAACCATTACATGAGCTAGTAATGCTGTCGTAAACTTTTAGTGCTTCGTCCCAATTCATGACTAATTTTAAATATGTTGATCTACTAATATAGCATTGCCATCTGGATCCAATACCACAAAACTCGCCGGACCAGATGTAGTAGATTCGTCTATCTCACTTGCAAATGCAACATCCTTCGTTTTTAAATGCTTTTGAATATCTCTCACATCGTCATATTGCTCTAATGTATTTGCACTTTGATCCCAACCTGGATTAAAGGTGAGTATATTATTTTCAAACATACCTTGAAACAGACCAATGAGCGTCTTTTCGTTTTTCATAATAAGGTAATTCTTTTCTAAATCACCAGCAAATACTGAAAATCCTAAGGATTCATAAAACGTTTTTGATACTTTAATATCTTTAACGGCAAGACTAATTGAAAAGGCTCCAAGTTTCATTTTTTTATATGTTAGTTAGTAGTTAAAGATAACAAAATGCTATGTTATTTATTGCCTTGCCCAAATGTCAGTAAGTTATTAGCTGGGTCTAATAGAGAAAATTCTTTTTGTCCCCAGGGTTGAACTTGCAATGGTCCATTTGGGTGAATACTTATTTTTCTATCTAAAAGCTTTTGGTATAATTGCTCAATGTTATCTGTTCTAATGTAAACTTGTCCATAATTTTCTTTAGGATTAAGGTCTTTAAATTCGAAAAAATGTAGTTCTATTTTATCTTTTTGTAACATTAAATAACCTTCATAATCTCTACTTCCTAATGGTTTAAAACCTAATTGATTGATGTAATAATCTCTTGTAATTTCTTTATTACGCATTGGTAATTTTGGATGTATTTCTGTAAGCATTTAGATTTAATTATTGTTTTAAATAAGTATCTCTACCATTTAATAAAATTGCTTTTCCAAATCCTAAGCCTTCTAATTTATCTAATTGCGTTGCTGCATCACCTACAACTAAATAGATCATTTGGTTGGGTTTAATGTATTTGTTGGCAAGTGCTTTAATGTCTTCTACAGTTAACTTCTTTACAATAGCCTCGCGTTGTTTTGCATAATCATCATCAAAACCATAATTACTAATATTAGAAAGCATGTTTAATTTGGCGTTAAGCGTTTCAAAAGCACGAGCACCACTTTTTAAGGTGTAACCTTTAGTGACTTCTAGATCTGTACTATCAAAATTTTCACCATAATTTTCTAAAATGTCTTTTACTAATTCAGCAGATTCTGAAGTAACATTACTTCTTACACCACTAGAGATACTAAAACTACCAACTTTATCATTTCCTCTAAAACCAGATCTAATACCATAAGTGTACCCTTTGCCTTCTCTTAATTGCTGCGTCAGTTGTGATGCGAAGCCACCACCACCTAAACGGTAATTCATAACAGTAGCAGCATAATAATCTTCATCAGTTACTTTTGGTGCAGGATATCCAAAACGCAAGACGGATTGCTTTGCATTTGGTACATCATAAAAATAAATTTTTGATGCCGTTGGTACTTCAACTTTAGGGAGCTGAGGAAATACAACATCTTTTACGTTCCAATTTGTATTTATGGTCTCCAAAGTTTTTAGTGCATCATTTTTAGAAATATCTCCAACAATATGAACTTTAGCTAAAGTTGGCGACAAGTAATTGTTGTAGTATGTCTTTAAATCTTCTATTGTTATCGCATCAACAGAAGCTTCTGTACCGCTATTACTATTAGATAAAATATGATTTTCGCCATAAAGTAGTTTATTAAATTCTGCCTGTGCGATAGCATTTGGGTTCGCATCACGACGTTGAATATTACTTTTTGTACTTTGTTTTATAAGTTGAAATTCTTTTTCGTCCCAACGAGGTTCTAGTAAAATTTCAGTTACTAACTTCATAGTGGCTTCAAAATTCTTTGATAATGCATTACCACTTAAGTAAATAGCATCATTAGATGAATAGGCATCAATCCTAGCACCAAGACTTTCAATTTCATTTTCTAACTGTTCTGGTGTTTTTGTCTTTGTACCTTTAGTTATTAGATTTGCCAATAGATTTGAAACACCAATTTTATCTATATTTTCTAGCAACATACCACCATCAATTTGAATTTCAAACTGTACTAATGGAACTTCACTATTTTCTATTCCTAGAACGTTAATTCCAGAATCTAAACTTTGTTTCCAAACTTCTG
The DNA here is from genome assembly GCF_963975125.1 of uncultured Winogradskyella sp. Taxonomy (GTDB): domain Bacteria; phylum Bacteroidota; class Bacteroidia; order Flavobacteriales; family Flavobacteriaceae; genus Winogradskyella. Next base: position 30,678 of record NZ_CAXBGB010000027.1, read on the forward strand.
GAACTTTTACATCCGGACTTTCTCCATAATCTGGTTCAATACTTCTATCGAAACTAGACGGTGTTTTTTCGTAAGTAGCAGCGATTGATGCATCAAAGGATTCTTCGGCACCATCAATAATCTTCTCTTCTGTAACAGCTGCCAATTCAGAGTTTTCTAAAATAAGTTGACCTTGTCCTATTGGTACAAAACTAGTTGCAACATAATTTTTGTTTTTTATATAGTTATTGTAAACACGCATCACATCTTCTGGAGTAACTGCCAAAATATTTTCTACATCTTTACTAATAAAACCAGCATCACCAGTGAACATTTCATACTGTGTTAATTGAGCTCCTTTTCCCAATACACTCGATAATCGATTGTAGAAATTAGTTTCTTGTCCGGCTTTAATCCGATTTAAATCTATTTCCGAAATCCCATTTTCTTCAAATGATTTATAGCCTTTGTTAATGGCTTTTACTATATCGTTTAAGTCTATTTGATTAAAAGCAGTAACACTAAGTTGTATCTGGCCAGAAACTTCAGAATTATATTCACCCATGCCAACATTACTTGTTAGTTGTTCATCTTCTACTAAAACTTTATATAAAGGTGCTTTTTTTCCTTGTGTTAAATATTGTGACAATACATTTAAAGCATAAGAATCTTCGTGATATTGTGGTACTCCTGGCCAAACCATTGTTAAACGTGGTGCACGAGCAAAATTGTCTTCGTAATATAAATACTTTGAAGCTTCTAAAACTGCTGGCTGCTTAGCTATAACAGGAATATCCTCACCTCTCGGTATTTCATCAAAATATTTCTTCACCCAAGTTTTGGTTTGCTCTACATCAAAATCTCCAGCAATGGTAAGCACAACATTATTTGGTACATACCATCGGTTAAAAAAATCTTTTACGTCTTGTAAAGTTGCATTTTGTAAATCTTCCAAAGAGCCAATGACTTGCCAACTATATGGATGACCTTTAGGATACAGGTTACTATCAATTACATATTGATTGTGTCCGTAAGGTCTATTATCTATTGACTGACGTTTTTCATTTTTTACAACTTGTTTTTCTTTTGCTAAAACAGGTTCGGTAACTGTATTAATGAAGTAACCCAATTTATCAGCTTCAGCCCAGATCATTTTCTCTAAAGCATCTTTTGGTACGGTTTGTAAGTAATTGGTACGATCTCTATTAGTTGAGCCATTCGCTCCAGAGCCTCCAATACGAGCACTCATTTGGTCTAAGCCACCTTTACCAAGATTTTCAGATTCTAAGAATAAAAGATGCTCAAAAAGATGTGCAAACCCAGTACGACCTTCAATCTCTCTACCCGAACCAACGTGAGCAGTTATTGACACGGCAACAACAGGATCTGATTTATCAACGTGTAGAATAACCTGTAAACCATTATCTAATGTGAATTTTTCGTAGTCAATTTTAAACTCGGTGTCAGATACTTCAGTTTCATTTTGTTTGCAAGCTAATACTGTGATTAGAGCAAATACAGTTAGAATTGCAAATTTGTAATATTTCATAATTTGATTTTTAGATTGATGTATTATTATAATTCAAAAGCATTATTATTTACAAAGAAAATTGAGTTCACTAAAAATAGTTTTCCATTTTCCCAAAAACTTCTAAATAGAGTGTTTTCTACCATATAGATAAAGCTACCACTTCCCATTTGCTCTTCACCAAATACTAATGTTTGGTCTAAGTTTTTTAGTGTTTCTTTTCCTGCAAAACCAGAATATACTTTTGTGTCCTCTATATATGCCACATTGTAACCACTGTCTAATAAGCTATAAGTAGCACTACCTCGTTTAAGTGTAAAATAATCTTCACTATAACCAAATTCCATTGGATGTGTGTGATCTACCTTAGTTTTAAAAACGGCACCTGTGATAAGCTTATTGCTGTATTCGCGCTCACGATCTGCGTAAGATGTTAAATTGTTGTCATCTTCATCTTCGTTTTCAGAAGTTTTATTTTTTAAACTAAACCCGTCTTTGTTTGCAAAACTTTTGAGAGCACCATCAATAGCAATTACTTTTCCTCCAGAGCTTACCCAATCCTTTATTTTTTTCATGTTGTTGTCATTAAGAACACTTCTGTAAGATCCATTCGGAATAATTAAAACATTAAATTTATT
>NZ_CAXBGB010000028.1:0-32444 GCF_963975125.1 uncultured Winogradskyella sp.
ATGGTGTTGTAGAAACAAAAGCAGGTTATGTTACTAATATTAAAGAGAAACCTTCGTACACCTATTACTCAAATGCTGGTATTTACATTTTCAAAAAAGAATGTCTCGATTTTGTACCAGAAAACGAATTTTTTAATGCAACGGATTTAATAGACGTATTATTAAAAAAAGGTAAAAAAATCATCAACTACCCTATTCTCACTTATTGGTTAGATATTGGAAAACACGAAGATTTTGAAAAAGCACAAGAAGATATTAAACACATAAAACTGTAGTATGGAATTTTTAGTCGTAATTACAGCACGTGGAGGAAGTAAAGGAATTCATAAAAAGAATATAAAACTTTTAAACGGAAAGCCTTTAATTCAATATAGTATTGATATTGCTAAAGAAATTGCAGATAAAAAAGATATTTGCTTTACAACTGACAGCGAGGAATTCATTGCTATTGCAAAAACTCTTGGCTTAGATGTCCCTTTTAAAAGACCCAACGAATTAGCCACTGACACAGCCAATTCTCAAGATGTGATTTTACATGCTTTAGATACTTACCAAGCTTTAAATAATAAAATATACGATGCGGTTATACTGTTACAACCTACATCTCCTTTTAGAACTTTAGAGCAAGTGAAGGATTGTATTTTAATGTATGATGATTCTATAGACATGGTAGTTTCTGCTAAACTAGCATCAGCAAATCCTTACTATAATTTATATGAAGAAGTTAATGGGTTTTTAGCTCCTTCTAAAAAAGGAAATTTTACAAGACGACAAGATTGTCCTCAGGTTTGGGAATTTAATGGTGCCATCTATGTAATTAACACAACTTCCTTGAGAAAACAAAAAATGAAGGCTTTCAGTAAAGTGAAAAAGTATAAGATGTCCGAAGAAACTTCAATTGATATTGATACACCTCTCGATTGGAAAATTGCTGAGTTTCATCTAAAAAATTCAAATTAGCTTTTACGTTTCAAAAAGCATCATATACATTTTAAAAGATTAGCTATGTATTGTATCTTTGCACAGCAAAAAAAATTAAGTATTTGTTTTCTATATTTTAATTTTTAAGCAACGAATACACGAATGATTATGGAGAAAATTATTTATGATAATGTATTCTTGATTTTAGATAAAAAGCAATTAATAAAGTATATTAACTGCAACAATTAATACTCAGCGAATCAAAAAAATTAGTGTATTCTTGGCAAAAAATATTAGCGTTTTATAATGCCTAAAACAGACTATTATGGCGAATAATATATATAAAGATGAAAACTATGCCATTATTGGTGCTTTATTCGACGTTTATAATAATTTAGGAAGCGGATTTGTGGGAATAGTTTACAAAGATGCTTTAGAATATGAATTTAGATCTAGAGATATCCCTTTTGAAAGAGAGAAGTCTTATGCTATAAACTATAAAGACATCGTTTTGAGACATAAGTTTTACGCAGATTTTGTAGTCTTTGATAAAATTATCCTCGAATTAAAAACTGTTGAAGTATTAAATAACAAACATTTAGCCCAATGTATCAATTATTTGAAAGTTTCTGAATGTTAATTAGCCCTTTTGGTGAATTTTCATAAAGACTTTTTAGACCATAAAAGAATTGTATTATAAATAAAATCTAAGCTTCAAACATAAAAAAACATATCGAATACAAGAATAATTAGCATTAAAGCTAACAGATAAAACAGAGAAACCATTCGCGTATTTGTGGATAAATAAAATAAGTATTCGCAGCAAAAAATCATGAACCATAAACAAGCCATAAAGCATAAAATATTTAAGATTATATCCCATTCTGCACAAGAACTAAAAGTAGATTGCTATGTAATTGGAGGTTTTGTGCGCGATTATTTGTTAGAACGTGGCATCGCAAAAGATATTGATGTAGTAGTTGTTGGTAGCGGTATAGAATTGGCAAAACAAGTCTCTAAAAATTTACCAAACCAACCAAAAGTTCAAATCTTTAAGACTTATGGAACGGCAATGCTTCGCCATGATGACATTGAAATTGAATTTGTAGGTGCTCGTAAAGAGAGTTATACTGAAGACAGTAGAAATCCTGTTGTAGAAAATGGAACACTTCAAGATGACCAGAATCGACGTGACTTTACAATTAACGCCTTAGCACTAAGCTTAAATGAAGAAAATTTTGGCGATCTATTAGATCCTTTCAATGGAATTATGGATTTAGATAAAAGTATAATTCGAACTCCTTTAAATCCTGATATTACTTATAGCGATGACCCTTTGCGCATGATGCGAGCAATTCGCTTTGCAACACAATTAAACTTTAAAATTGAAGAAGTCTCACTTAAAGCAATTACAAATAATAAGAATCGAATTAAGATTATTACTAAAGAACGTATTGTTGTAGAATTGAATAAAATTCTTGAAAGTAAAACACCTTCTATTGGTTTTATATTATTAGAACAAACAGGGCTGTTAAATTATATTTTACCTGAGCTTACAGCACTAAAAGGTATTGATGAAATTGAAGGGCAACGTCATAAAGATAATTTTTACCATACCTTAGAAGTTGTAGATAATATATCAAAAACCACAGATAATTTATGGCTACGCTGGTCTGCCTTATTGCACGATATCGGGAAAGCACCTACTAAAAAATTCCATAAAAAAATTGGTTGGACATTTCATGCTCACGAATTTGTAGGCTCAAAAATGGTTTACAAGCTATTTAAAAGGTTAAAAATGCCACTGAATGACAAGATGAAATTTGTTCAAAAAATGGTGTTTATGAGTTCTCGCCCTATTGTTTTAGCAACTAACGTTACTGATGCTGCAGTACGTCGTTTAGTATTTGACGCTGGTGATTATGTTGATGATTTAATGACACTTTGCGAAGCAGATATCACGACTAAGAACCCAAAGAAATTCAAGAAATACCATAACAACTTTAAAGTTGTAAGAGATAAAATTGTTGAAGTTGAAGAACGCGATCAAGTTCGAAATTTTCAGCCTCCAGTAACAGGTGAAGAAATTATGAAAACCTTTAATTTAAAACCCTCAAGAGAAATCGGAATTATTAAAGAAGCAATAAAAGAAGCAATTTTAGAAGGTGAGATCCCGAATGAACATGATGCAGCTTTTAGATTGATGTTGGAGAAAGGAAAAAAACTAGGACTTAAAACAGTAAGCAGTTTACAGTCTTCAGTTGGTTGTAAAAAACAATCAAAATAAATTAGTGTATTTATAGCTAAACAAAACGGTAAAAAAAGCACCACGAATTCATGGATGATTGTCTTTAAAACATAAAGTTCATAAAGAAATACTAGAAGATAATTCGTGTATTTGTGGCAAATAAAAAAATCCCCTTTCCTTAAAAAAGGGTTAGAGATAGATATGAAGAAAGACAATAAAGCCGTAATCTATTGGCTCCTTATAGGTTGTAGTTTAATCTTTATAATGGTTGTAGTTGGTGGTATCACTAGACTAACACATTCTGGTTTATCCATTTCAAATTATAAATTAATTTCTGGTACAATTCCACCAATGAATGAAATCGAATGGAATGAAGCCTTTGATTTATATAAACAATATCCTGAATATCAAAAGTTAAACAACACATTTACATTACAAGAATTCAAAGATATTTATTTTTGGGAATGGATTCATCGTGTCATTGGTCGTTTTATAGGTTTGGTTTTTATTATTCCATTCATTTACTTTTTAATACAGAAACAACTTTCAAAATCGACTATAAAAAAAGCTATCATTCTTTTAGTGATGGGTGGTCTTCAAGGATTTTTAGGTTGGTATATGGTAAAAAGTGGTTTAGTAAATAGACCAGACGTTAGTCATTACAGACTTGCTGCACATTTAACAACAGCATTCCTAACATTTGCCTATACATTTTGGGTCGCTTTAGATTTAATGTTTCCAGAAAGAAAAACTGTAGTTAAGAAGCTTAGAAATTTTATAAGAATAGGATTAGTTGTTCTAATTATTCAGATTATTTATGGAGCTTTTGTTGCTGGTTTAGATGCAGGTTGGATTCATAACCATTGGCCTTTTATGAATGAAAGCAAACTTGTACATGAAACAGTTTATCTGGAACAAAGCCCTACATACCTCAACTTTATTGAAGGTAAAAGTGGTGTACAGTTTGTGCATAGAACATTAGCTTACATTGTAGTAATTTTCACTCTATCAATCTGGTATAGAGCTAAACGGATGAAATTATCATCATTTCAATCTAAAGGTATTAACAGCCTGTTAATTATGGTTGGTATTCAGTTTTTATTGGGTGTTTTAACTTTAATTTATGCTGTTCCTGTTTGGCTTGGTGTATCTCATCAGGTAGGAGCATTTATATTACTCAGTGCAATGATTTTTACCTTACACCGTTTCACTAAATAATCAAAAAATATTTTAACTTTGCCGCATGATTTACAGATTTAGAGTTATCCTAGATAACGATACAGAAGACGATGTGTTCCGCGATTTAGAGATTCGTGAAGGTGACACTATGGAAGACTTACATAATATTATCACTCAATCATTTGGATTCGATGGTATGGAAATGGCATCTTTTTATGTCAGTGATGACCAATGGAATCAAGGCGAAGAAATAGCCATGATGGATATGAGTGAAGCTGGAAATAACGTAAAAATGATGAGTACGACGACCATCAACACTATTATTCACGAAGCTTCAACGCGGTTAATTTATCTCTATGATTTTATGAATATGTGGACTTTCTATGTTGAACTTGGTGAAATTGTTGAGGAAGCCCAAGGTACAGATTACCCAAACCTTATGTTTGTACATGGTCAAATCCCTGATCAAGCTCCAGAAAAAGTATTTGAGGCAGAAGAAGACGATGATGATGACTATAATGAGTTTGAAGACGAGGTAGATGTTGACGATTATAGTGATTTAGACTTTGACGAAAATTGGAATTAATTTTAAATAATACTTAATAAATTAAAGCATCTTTACGATGCTTTTTTTTATGTTAGTGTAACAAATAAAGGCGTCAATCGTCTTACCTACATAACCAATCCTACTAAACCATTTCACTAAGCTTGTCTTAGTGTCTGTTTAGTTTAAAAAATCAATCACTTTGGAGCCAATCCTTACAATCAATAATCTCACGAAGAAATTCGGCTATCTTACTGCTGTTAAAGACTTAAGTTTCACTATTAACAAAGGCAACGTTTACGGTATATTAGGACCGAATGGAAGTGGGAAATCTACGACCTTAGGTATAGTATTGAATGTTGTCAATAAAACCAAAGGAGACTTTCATTGGTTCGATGGCAATACAACAACACACGATGCGTTAAAACAAGTTGGTGCCATTATTGAACGACCAAACTTTTACCCCTATATGACTGCTGAACAGAATTTAAAACTCGTCTGCAGAATAAAAGATGTTGATCACAGTAAAATTTTAGAAAAATTAGAAGTTGTTGGTCTTCTAGATAGAAAAGAACATAAATTCAAAACCTATTCTTTGGGTATGAAACAGCGTTTAGCAATAGCTTCAGCTTTACTCAACGATCCTGAAATTTTAATTTTAGATGAACCTACAAACGGCCTAGACCCTCAAGGCATACATCAAATTCGTAAAATCATAAAAGATATTGCAGCCAAAGGCACAACCATTCTTTTAGCTTCTCACCTACTCGATGAAGTTGAAAAAGTATGTTCTCATGTTGTGGTGTTGCGTAAAGGAGAAAAATTATACTCTGGTCGTGTAGATGAGATGATTAATAGTGATGGTTTCTTTGAATTAAAAGCTGAAAATCATCAACAACTTTTAAACGTATTAGAAGCGCACTCAAATTTTGGTAAAGTAAAAGTTGAAGATGAATTAATCACAGCCTTTTTAAACGGACCTATGTCTGCTTCAGAATTTAATAAATTAATGTTCGATAAAGGCATTTTATTGTCTCACCTCGTAAAACGAAAAGAGAGTTTAGAAGAGCAATTTTTGCAATTAACTGACACTATAGAAACCAATCAAAAAACAGTATAATTCTTATTTCAGAATTATGCACAACCAATCCAACATATGTTACGTCTTGTTAAATTAGAATTACAAAAACTTTGGCTTAATAAAGTGAGCCGTATATTAATTTTTGTATCCTTTATATTACCATTTACTGTACTTGTATTATCCTCTATAAAGATTAATTTCTTTGGCTTTTTTACATTAGAGCTAGGTGAACTTGGTATTTTTAATTTTCCAATAATCTGGCACATTACGACCTTCTTTGCTTCTTATTTTAAATTTTTCTTTGCCATCGTCGTTGTAAGTATGATTGGCAATGAATATAGTAACAAAACCTTAAAACAAAACCTCATTGATGGGCTTAGTAAAAAAGAATTTATCTTATCTAAGTTTTATACTTTAGTATTCTTTTCTTTTTGTGCTACGGTTTTAATTGGTGTCGCTACATTTTTAATAGGCATGTACTATTCGAGCTATACCGAAGCTTCAATAGTGTTTAGAGAAGTAGAATTTTTATTGGCCTATTTTGTAAAGCTTTTAGGTTTTTTTAGTCTTTGTTTATTCTCTGGCATGTTGTTAAAACGTTCAGCTTTTGCATTAGGCTTTTTAGTTATTACATGGATTTTAGAACTCATAGTTTATGGGTTAATGGAGTGGAAAATTGATGGTGATTTACCAGGTGAAATTTTTAATTTTTTCCCTATTCAATCTATGTATAAACTTATAGACCAACCTATTCAACGTATTATAATGACAAAATTTCCTGAAAAAGGCGAATTAGCTTATGACTATGCAGTGCATTGGTATGAAATCGCTATAGTTTTAGGTTGGACAGCCCTTTTCATCTTTTTATCGTATCGATTATTAAAGAAGAGAGATTTATAATATCTTTGGTAGCTATTGCTATGTAGTTTTCAATACTAAAATTAGGATTTTCTAAGTTCTAGTTGTTATATCGTATTGACTAATGTACTATACATAAAAGTTACAATGAAAAAGATAGTTTTTGTTTTTTTATTACACTTTACTTGTGCCTCAATTTTTGGGCAGAACGAAGCCTCTTTTTGGTATTTTGGTCAAAATGCTGGTCTGCGTTTTGATGCAGCAACAGGTTCGGTATCAGCAGTAACTGATGGACAACTGAGTACATTAGAAGGCTGTACCTCTATCTCTGATGCAGATGGTAATTTATTATTCTATTCTGACGGTAGTACAGTTTGGAACAGAAATCATCAAGTAATGCTCAATGGTTTTGGTCTTAAAGGTGATGATTCTAGTACATCTTCAGGGCTTATTGTACCAAAACCTCAAGACTCAGACTTTTATTACATATTTACCGTTGATGAGCCACACCACAACAACTCTTCAAATTTCCCTAATGAATCAGCTAATGATGGTATTAATGATGGTTTAATGTATTCGCTTGTTAATATTTTAGATGACAATGGTCTAGGAGCTATTGATATTAATGAAAAGAATGTCCCTTTAATTACATACGACACCTCAAATCCATTAGAAGTAGATTTTAAATGTTCTGAAAAAATAACGGCTGTAAAAGCAGATGATTGCACTTCGTTTTGGGTGATAACACATTTTGCAAATAGCTTTTATGCCTTTAAAATAGATGAAGATGGAGTTAACTCAACACCTGTTATTTCTATAGTTGGCCCGAATATTCCAATAGAAGGTTATAGACGTAATGCTTTAGGATATTTAAAGGCTTCACCAGATGGAAGTAAGCTTATTTCGGCAAATTTCGGAGAATCAACAGTACCAGCTGGTGATGCTGGTGGAGGCATCTATTTATTTGATTTTGATAATGATACTGGTATCGTATCTAACAGTTTAGAATTATACAGTGCACAAAATAATAATAGTCCTTATGGTGTTGAGTTCTCAGCAGAAAACCGAAAAGCATACGCTACGGTCGGACTTGGACCATCAGGTAATGGTGCGAGCCAAGTATTACAATGGGATTTAGAAAGTGTAGATATTCCTAATTCAATTCAAGTAATTCATTCATCAAATACTATAAGTGCAGGAGCGCTACAATTAGCCATAGACCGACGTATCTACAGAGCTCAATTTAGCTTTAATAACAATCCAACAGCTGCAAGGTTCTTAGGCGTCATTAATAACCCAGAAGCTGATGGCATGGCTGTAAACTATGATGAACAAGGCGTCCTTTTGGATGTAACTGGATTAAATCAAAACACAAGTCGTATTGGTTTGCCTCCATTTATTCAATCCCTTTTTAATTCGCAAACCGATATTATTAGAAATGGCATAAGTACCACAGAGCTAAGATTATGTGCAAATGAAAGCTTTACATTACAAGCAGATGATATTACTGGCGCAGATTATATTTGGACCTTTAATGATACTCCATTAACGGAAGCCACATCACAATTAATAATTGACACTCCTGGTTTTTATGAAGTTTATATAGAACCCAATAATGGTGACTGTCCAATAGAAGGAAGTGCTGTTGTTGGTGTATTCGAAACACCTATTGCTAATACAATAAGTAATATTATTGCCTGTGATGATGCTGTAAATGACGGATTCACAATATTCTCTTTTAGTAATAAAGATCAAGAAACATTACTAAGTCAAGATCCCAATCAATATAATGTTCGCTATTTTGAAACTCCCGATGAGGCTAATAATGGTGAAAATGAAATTGTATTACCATATCAGAATATCAGTAATCCACAAACAATTTATGTGCGTGTAGATAACAATGATAACACCAACTGCTATGATATTACTTCATTTGAAATCGAAGTCAATAAAACACCTCAAATTGTACAGTTAAACAATATTGAGTTTTGTGATAACGTTGGAGATATAATGGATGGTATTGCAAACTTAGATTTCAACGATTTAATCCCAACGATTAGAGGAGCACAAAGTGAAACTGAAACCAGTATTACGTTTCATCTTACCCAAGAAGATACTGATGATAACACATCACCTTTGCCATTAAATTACACAAATACAACTGCCTTTAGTGAAACTATTTTTGTTAGAATAGAAAATACAAATAATACAACATGTTATAGTACAGGAAGTTTTGAATTAACCATAAATGATGCTCCAATAGCTAATGATATCTCAATTGTACAATGTGACGAAGATGGCATACCTGAAGGGTTTACAACGTTCAATATAAATCAAACTATAGAGGATATCACAGAAGGAACAAACGAAAGAACTGTTGAATTCTATACATCACAAACGAATGCAGAAAACGAGGTAAACTCTATTAATGCTGATGCATTTAACAACTACTTTAACCCACAAATCATAATTGCCAGAGTTACCAACACTGTTACTGGATGTATAAACTTTAGTGAAGTTTCATTAGAAGTTAGTACAACATCATCTAACAATGCAAGTATGCAATTATGCGATTCTGATGGTACGGAAGATGGTTTTATGGCTTTTAATCTCTCTGATACCAATGCCATTGTTTTAGCTGGTGCACCTGCTGGTTTAGATTTACAGTATTTTGAAACCTATGAAGATGCATTGTTAGAGACTAATCCTCTTAGTACAACTTTCACTAACACCATTCCATACAATCAAACGATATATACTCGGGTTGAAAATTCTAATGCGTGCTTTGGTATTAGTGAAATAGATCTCACCGTTTTTGAATTACCTAATATAGAAATAGAATTTGAAACATTCTACTGTCTCAATTTCTTCCCACAAACGATTCTTTTAGATGGAGGCGTTATTAATGACTCTCCTAGTAATTATGGTTATGTATGGTCCACTGGTGAAGATACTGCCACAATTGAAGTGGATGCACCAGGAATTTATACGGTTAGAGTTTCTAATACGGATGGCTGTTTTAAAGATAGAACGATAACTGTATTACCTTCTAATATTGCAACCGTTACAGCTATTGAAATTGTAGATGCATCTCAAAACAATTCTATTTCTGTGTTTGTTACTGGTGAAGGTGACTACGAATATGCTTTAGATGATATCAATGGCCCATACCAAGACAGTACTATTTTTGAAAATGTTCAGCCTGGTTTCTATACGGTTTTTGTTCGTGATAAAAATAATTGTGGTACTATAGAAAATTTAGTCTCTGTCATTGGATTTCCTAAATTTTTTACACCAAATGATGATGATACAAATGATTTTTGGCAAGTCTCTGGAATTAACAATCAGTTTCAGTCCAATTCGTCTATTCTTATTTTTGATCGCTACGGAAAGCTTTTAAAAAAACTCGACCCTCTCGGTCCTGGCTGGGATGGCATTTATAATGGTGCTAAACTACCTACCAGCGATTATTGGTTTAAGGTGAAGCTACAAGATGGTAGAATATTCACAAGTCATTTTACACTCAAACGATGAGCATAAAACCTATTTTTTTTTCTAAGAATATAATACTGTTGTGCCTTATGTTTTGCATATCTCTTACAAGTTATGCGCAAGCACCAAACGATTGCCAAAATGCTGTAACGGTTTGTGGTAATTCTAGTTTCAGTTTAGATGTAAGTGGAATCGGCACACAAGAGTTAACTAATTCTAATACATGCGCCAGCCAAGAAAACAACAGTATATGGCTTCAAGTTAATATTGCTACTTCGGGTACTTTAGGTTTTACCTTAACACCACAAAGTACTAGTATTAATGAAGATTATGATTTTTTTATTTTTGGACCCGACGTTATTTGTGGAAATATAGGACAAGCGATTCGCTGCTCAACTACAAATCCGGCAGCTGCTAATCAAGGAAATAACCTTACAGGACTAAATGCTACAGAAACAGAAACGTCTGAAGGACCTGGTACTGATGGCAATAGCTTTGTGAGCCAATTAGATGTTTCAGCTGGCGAGAATTATTTTATAGTTATAGATAGACCTGTAGGCAATAGCCCGTTTTCCATAGACTGGACAGGTACTGCTACGTTTCCAGATAACCCATCTAATCCATTATTAGCTAATCCTTCATCAACAAGTTTACCAGATATGGATATTTGTGATAGTCTATCCCCTTTTAATGATAGTATTACAGTCATTGATCTTACAATTTTAACTCAAGATATCATAAATGGTGAATCTGATGTAGCAGTATCATATCATATTTCAGAAAATGATGCAAATATTAACACAAACTCATTAGGTACTGTTTTTAATACTACTTCTGGCTCTCAAACTGTTTATATTAGGATTGAAAACACAACGACAAATTGTTTCATTATTAATAGTTTTGATATTAATGTCACGGCTCTAACTAATTTTAATGCCCCTTCTAATTATGAGATTTGTGATGATGATACTGATGGTGATGATCAAAATGGATTCACCACATTCGATTTTGATATTAAAACACTAGAAATAGTCAATGGAATCGCTGGAGCAAATTATAATGTTTCGTATCATTTAAGTCAAGCTAATGCAGAAACGTCAACTATGTCTCTTCCAATAATTTATACAAATACAGCACCAACACCAACAGAAATATTTGTTAGAATTGAAGATATAGATACTGGCTGTATAGGCTTTACATCGTTTGATATTGTTGTTCTAGCAAAGCCAGTTGCAAATGATGTATCCCTTATACAGTGTGATGAAGATGGTATTCCCGAAGGGTTCACTACTTTTAATGTAACCGAAGCTTTTGATGATATTACAGGTAACGACACCAGTGCTTCTGTAGAGTATTACCTCTCCCAAGTTAATGCAGAAAATCAAATTGATGCTATCGATGGAAATTCATTCGACAACTTCTTTAACCCACAAATCATCTATGCTAGAGTTACCAACACTGTTACTGGATGTATAAACTTTAGTGAAGTTTCATTAGAAGTTAGTACAACATCATCTAACAATGCAAGTATGCAATTATGCGATTCTGATGGTACGGAAGATGGTTTTATGGCTTTTAATCTCTCTGATACCAATGCCATTGTTTTAGCTGGTGCACCTGCTGGTTTAGATTTACAGTATTTTGAAACCTATGAAGATGCATTGTTAGAGACTAATCCTCTTAGTACAACTTTCACTAACACCATTCCATACAATCAAACGATATATACTCGGGTTGAAAATTCTAATGCGTGCTTTGGTATTAGTGAAATAGATCTCACCGTTTTTGAATTACCTAATATAGAAATAGAATTTGAAACATTCTACTGTCTCAATTTCTTCCCACAAACGATTCTTTTAGATGGAGGCGTTATTAATGACTCTCCTAGTAATTATGGTTATGTATGGTCCACTGGTGAAGATACTGCCACAATTGAAGTGGATGCACCAGGAATTTATACGGTTAGAGTTTCTAATACGGATGGCTGTTTTAAAGATAGAACGATAACTGTATTACCTTCTAATATTGCAACCGTTACAGCTATTGAAATTGTAGATGCATCTCAAAACAATTCTATTTCTGTGTTTGTTACTGGTGAAGGTGACTACGAATATGCTTTAGATGATATCAATGGCCCATACCAAGACAGTACTATTTTTGAAAATGTTCAGCCTGGTTTCTATACGGTTTTTGTTCGTGATAAAAATAATTGTGGTACTATAGAAAATTTAGTCTCTGTCATTGGATTTCCTAAATTTTTTACACCAAATGATGATGATACAAATGATTTTTGGCAAGTCTCTGGAATTAACAATCAGTTTCAGTCCAATTCGTCTATTCTTATTTTTGATCGCTACGGAAAGCTTTTAAAAAAACTCGACCCTCTCGGTCCTGGCTGGGATGGCATTTATAATGGTGCTAAACTACCTACCAGCGATTATTGGTTTAAGGTGAAGCTACAAGATGGTAGAACGTTTACTAGTCATATTACGCTGAAGCGGTAAATTTAAAAAGCTTAATTTAGTCCTACCAACCTAAAGTCTTGAAAAGAATACACTACATATTATGTTTCCTATTGTTTGGTGTAACTATTCCTCTTTTTGCACAAGACATTTCTTTATTTCAGCAATTTAATGGACGATACGACTATACAGCGATTGGTAACACCTTAAATTCCGTAGAAAATGGTAATGGCGGAGCTTGTGATATACTAACATCTTCTGCTGCTGATTTAAATCTCAACAGTAATCAAAATGTTGTAGCTGCCTATTTATATTGGGCAGGTTCTGGTAGTGGAGATTTAGATATTACTTTAAATGGTATACCTGTAACTGCTGAACGTACTTTTAGTGATGCCTTAGATGCTGATGCTACGCGTGTGTTTTTTGCTGCCTTTGCCGATATAACTGACATTTTAACAACTCAAGGAAATACAACTTATACGATTTCAGATTTTGATTTAACAACTACCATTGCGGCTTTTTGTTCTACAGCTACTAATTTTGGTGGTTGGGCAATAACAGTTATTTATGAAGATACTAGCCTACCTTTAAATCAACTTAATGTCTATGATGGTTTGCAAAGTGTTCCAACATTTTTAAGCATTACATTAGACAATCTAAATGTTTTAGACAATGAAGATGCCAAAATTGGTTTTATTGCCTGGGAAGGAGATGGAGCATTAGCAGTAAACGAGCAATTAACTATAAACGGAAATGTAATTAGTAATTTACCGTTAAATCCCGCAAACAATGCCTTTAATGGTACTAATTCATTTACAGGCGCTACGGATTTGTATAATATGGATATCGATGTTTATAATATTCAAGACAATATCAGTATAGGAGATACTTCTGCAACCATTACACTAACTTCTGGACAAGACTTTGTTATGATAAATAATATCATAACCGTACTAAACAGCCAGTTACCAGATGCAACAATTTCTATAGATGATAGTATTGTGAATTGCGGAGATAATAACATTGAATTACTTTATACTGTAAGTAACTTAAATAGTACAGATATATTACCTGCAAATACACCAATTGCATTTTATTTAGATGGCATATTAATTGGTCAAAGTCAGACCACAAATGACATTGCAATAGATGCCAGTGAAAGTAATTTGGTTATTGTAATTGTGCCAGAAAATGTAGATCCTAGTCTAACAATTATTGCTATTGTAGATGATGATGGAACCATGAATGGAACAATCACAGAAGCCAATGAGGATAATAATATAACCTTTGAGAATATTGAATTACTCATAATTCCAGACATTACAATTCTTACCAATCTCATTGGTTGTAATGAAGGTTTTGAAACTTCAACATATAATTTGTTTGATGCACTTGAAAATATAAATTATAATGAAGAGGATATTTCATTTTACACTTCACTTGAGGATTTAGAATCTGAATCAAATGAAATATTGATCCCTAGTGCTTATAATAATTTTTTAAATCAAGAAACCATATATGTTAAATTAACAAGTCCACCTTGTTACGAGATTTTTCAATTTAATTTGATTGTAGAAAATTGTCCACCTTATGTGCCACAAGGATTCTCACCAAATGACGATAGCTATAACGATTGGTTTAATATTCAAGGTTTGTATAATATATTCACCGAGCATACATTAGAAATATATAACCGTTATGGAGACATCATTTATGAAGGAGATAATGATAAACCTTGGTTTGGAAAAATAAATAGAGGACTAAACAATCATGGGAATATCGTTCCGGTTGGTACATATTTTTACATTCTCAATCTTAGCGACCCAAATTATAAACCTATGATGGGTTGGGTATATGTAAATTACTAAAACTGTTAAATTTTTAGTCCGTTCATCTTATTTTTTTGTAGTTCTCTTTTACTTCTCTTAATTTTATTGAAACTAAAATGATTTCTTAGTTAATTCCCTCTTTTATTTGTAAGCTATTCCCTCAAAATTTTATATCAATTAATACAACAATATTGAGTTTAGGTTAAGTAACATTTACATAAAATGTAGATGTCTTAAAATTCAATTTGGGGAAAAGACCTCTTTTGAGGTCTTTTTTATGCTCGAATGATTCAAATATCGTTTCAAATGTTAACATTTTATGTATTGTGTCGTGTTTTATTGTATTTCATCTTTAATTTCTTTACTTTTCACACACATTAGAGTACAAGTTAGTGTTGGTCCCAAATCTACCCTAATCTTAAACTTTTAAACTTAACCTAAACTTATGGATTGTATTAACCGTACCCTCTGCTTAATTTTATGCTTTTTTTGTAGCATAAGTTACGCGCAACAGATTACAGTAGATAATACCGTTTCACCTCAACAACTCGTAGAAAACACACTTATTCAAGGCTGTGTAGAAGTATCAAATATTTCTTCACCTTCAAATGGAAGTTCGATTGGTTTAGGTAGTTTTGGATATTTTGAGCGAGGAGCGTCTAGTTTTCCCTTTCAAAATGGAATAGTTTTAGCAACAGGGAACGCCAATTCAGCAGGTAACGGACAAAACAATACTATTTTAAACGCTGGAGATAACACTTGGACTACTGATAGTGACTTAGAATCTGCTCTGGGTATTACAGGCACCTTAAATGCTACATCAATAGAGTTTAATTTTTCTTCCATTTCTAACCAAATACAATTTAATTATATACTTGCTTCAGAAGAATACTTTGGTAATTTTCCCTGTCAATATTCAGACGGTTTTGCCTTTTTAATTCGAGAAACAGGTACAAACAACCCTTATACTAATATTGCTTTGATTCCAGGAACTACAACTCCTGTTAACACCAACACTGTTCACGATGAAATTGTAGGATTTTGTGATGCTTTAAACGAACAATATTTTGAAGGTTATAATGTAGGTGACACCAACTATAATGGCAGAACTACTGTACTTTCTGCAACAGCAAATATTCAACCTAATGTGCAATATCAGATTAAATTGGTGATTGCAGATCAGGCAGATAAAAACTATGATTCGGCAGTATTTATTGAAGGTAATAGCTTTAATGCTTCCGTAAATTTAGGCGAGGATTTAACAACTTGCGCAAGTAATGTTATTATAAATGGTGATATTCAAAACCCACAAGCTACTTATTCTTGGTTCTTTAATGGTGGTCTAATACCTGCAGCTACACAACCATTATTTAACGCTGTACAAACCGGAAATTATCGTGTAGAAATTGAAATCCCTCTGTCTGGATCTACTTGTATTATTGGAGATGATGTTACTATTACATTAAGCTCAACACAGTCGTCTGATCCAATTTCAGATTTTGAATTGTGTGATGACTTAAGTAATAATGGTATCGAAATCTTCGATTTAACTACTAAAGATTCAGAAGTATTAGCCTCTGTACCAACTTCAAATTATACAATTTCTTATCACTATTTAGATGTAGAAGCTCAAAATGGCATAAATGCCATTAACAATCCAATTCAAAATACTACAAATCCACAGATTATATATACAAGAATTGAAGACACTGACAATGGTTGTTTAGCTTTTTCAACTATAAATTTAATTGTAAATCCATTACCATCAATTGTAGATCCTAGCCCATTAATGGTATGTGATGATCAAACGGCAGACGGATTTACAACTATAGACCTAAATGTTAAGAATGATGAAATAACTAGCGGTCAGGCTAATCTTGTCGTCACCTATCATAGCTCTGAAATAAACGCCGTATCTGGCAGCAATCCGCTACCAATGCCTTATGTAAATATAAATACAAACGAACAAGTTTTTGTAAGTGTTATAAACACACAAACGGGTTGCATTAGTACAACAACTTTAGAAATTTCTGTTTTAGATAATCCGACTATAAATACCGATAATCATTATATAGATGCTTGTGATGCCGATCACGATGGTTTTGCAGAATTCGATTTAACATCTATAATACCAGAAGTCCTAGAAGGCTTAACAGGAGTAACCGTTACTTTTTACGTAAGCATTGAAGATGCTCTTTCTGGTACTAACCCAATAGCCAACGACACCAACTATGCTAATATAAATATTAACGAACAAATTGTATTTATTAGAGTAGAAAATAACACTACAGGCTGTGCTTCTATTACACCAATTGAAATTCATACTAACTTATTATTAACGGCTACAAACATTAACGATGTTTCGTTATGTGATATTGATAATGACGGTATAGAAGAGTTTAGTTTTGAAAGTATTGCTTTGGGTATCGTACACGAACTTGAAGATATTACAGTTGTTTTTTATGAAACGGAAGATGATAGAGATAATCAAACAAATCCGATTGATCAATCTGTTCCTTATACTCCTGCAAGCAATCCACAAACAATTTATTTAGAGCTATCTAGTTTAACTTGTATAGATGTTGCAGATATAAATTTAATTTTAGTTCCTATTCAAGAGTTTCAGTCTATTCCAAATCAAACTGTTTGTGACGAAGACCAAGACGGATTTACAAATACAGATTTATCACAGTTTAATATTTTAGTTACCAATGGGCTTACAGATTTTACAGTTACCTATTTTAGGTCTGAAAGTGATGCCAATACAAATACAAACCCATTACCAAGTTTTTATACTAATACTTCAAACCCATTTACGGTTTTCCCTAGAATTCAATCTATTGTCACAGGTTGTTTTGATATCAATTCCTTTGAAATTACTGTTTTAGAAGCGCCTATTTCTTCTGCACCTTCTCAAATTGTTATTTGCGATGATGACCAAGATGGATTCTCACAAGTAAATTTATTAAACGTAGTTACTGAAATAGTAACAGATACAAATGAACGCATTATTAGTTTTCACAATAGCCAAGTAGATGCCGATAATAATAGTAATGCAATAACAAATGAAGCGGTATATAATTCGCAAACTGAAACTATATTTATAAGAGTAGAAAATTCGGTAACAGGTTGTCATTCTACAGAGACATTATCTATAATAGTTAACACGCTTCCTGTTTTCATTCCAATAAACAATTATAAAATATGTGAAGACAATAGTGATGGTTTTGGTGGTTTTATCTTTAATACAAAAGATGCTGAAATTTTAAATGGTCAAACAGGAAAACAAACCTCTTATTACTTAAACCAAACTGATGCAGACAATCGTGTAAACGTAATTGACAAGACCTTATCTTATCAAAATACAACGAATCCACAATTAATTTATGTTAGAGTAGAAAATGTAACCGATCAAGATTGTTATGGCACATCTAATTTTACAATCGAAGTCGGAACAAACCCAATATTTAATACACCTACAGATTGGTTTGTATGCGACAACCTAGGTAATGATGGCTATGAAATTTTTGATTTATCCACTAAAGTAACCGAGGTTTCTGAAGGTGTTTTAGACAATTTATCTGTAACTTTTTATACGTCACAATTTAATGCAGAAAATAGCATTAATACCTTACCTCTACAATTCACAAATACGGTAAACCCTCAGCAAATTTTTGTGCAAATTGATAATGGAACAATTTGTAATTCTATAACTTCTTTTGAATTAAATGTAGTACAAGTACCAGACGTAAATGAATCTTCACCTATTACGGAATGTGATGATGATAGTGACGGGCTAACTCAATTTGATTTAACAACAACAGAAATTGAAATTTTGGATGTAAGGCAAGACAATATTGAAATTGCATACTTTCAAAGTTTTGATGACTTAGAGTCTAATACAAATCAAATTTCAAATCCAGAAGCTTATACTAATGTTAGTAACCCACAAACTGTATATATTAAGATTACAAATACAATATCTAATTGCTACGTTACAGTACCAATTGATTTAATTGTAAATATGCCACCTCCTATTAATGATTTTATGACATATAATATATGTGCTAATGACAATAATAGCTTTAATTTAAACGAAATCAATGCAGCATTAATGGACGAAAGTTTTAATGTTCTATTTAATTATTTTACTAATGAAGTAGATGCCAATACAAACACAAACGCATTAGACACAAATTATACATACCAAACAAATAGTGATATCCTTTTTACGCGTGTAGAGTTTAGTACAACACATTGTTATCTTATATATGAATTTAACCTTAATGTAAATCCTTTACCGATTGCAAATCTACCAAATGATTTAATGGCATGTGATGATGATTTTAACGGATTGTTAGACGTTGATTTAACACAACAAAACTCTAGTATTTTAAATGGTCAAAGTCCTACTCTATTTACAGTTACTTATCATAATACCGAACTACAAGCACAAGAAGACAATTCTGCTTTAGAGACAAATTACATGGCCTTTGATAGCGAGATTATATATGTGCGTGTAGAAGATAACAGTACTGGTTGTTATAGTATTACTCAATTCTCAGTAGTTATAAATCCTCTACCAGTCATAGATATTGAAGATCAAGTTATATGTTTAGATAATCTACCATTAATGGTTTCTGCAAACACAAATAATCCTACAGATCAGTATATATGGTCAACAGGAGAAACCGCACCCGAAATAGAAATCCTAAATATAGGAACCTATTGGGTAACAGTAACTTCTGAATTTGGTTGTGAAAATACTCGCGTTTTTGGAGTATCAGAATCTGAAGCTGCGACCATCGAAGTTACTGAAATTGTTGACTTCTCGGACCCAAATAATATAACCGTTACCATTAGTGGTATTGGTGATTACCTCTATCAATTAGATGATTTTGAGCCTCAAGAGTCTAATGTTTTTGAAAATGTAGCTATGGGTTATCATACAGTTACAATCATAGATTTAAATGGCTGCACCAATGTAACCAAAGAAGTTTTAGTAATAGATGCACCAAAATTCTTTACACCAAATAATGATGGTGCTTTTGATACATGGCACATTATTGGAGTAGAAACACTGCCAGGAACCATAATTTATATTTTTAATCGTTATGGTAAACTTCTAAAACAATTGGGAACTAATACTCCAGGTTGGGATGGTTTTTATAATGGTATTGAAATGCCAACAAGTGACTATTGGTTTGTTGCTAATGTTAAACGCGGTAATATCTCATTTGAAGTAAAAGGACATTTTACTTTAAAGCGATAATACATATAATCTAGCGCTTACATTTTTAACTAATAGTAATTCAGCCTACTAATTATGTAACTTATCGCTTAAAATCCCTAGTAATGGGTATTTTTTTCTATTTTTTTCTCACCTAAATTGCTGTTATTTAAATCCTTAAAATAGGAAGACCTATTTAATTTTTCATAACCAATCTGTGAAGTATAAATTTAGTATATCATTTATTATTAGTATTATTTGTTCGTATAGTGTTTGTTCTCAACAAATATCAACAGACGACTCCTTGCCTATAGAACAACTTGTTCAAGGAAGTTTAGGACAAAACTGTGTAGAAATTTCAAATATTTCTTCTCCTGTTAATGGAACTATAAATGGGTTTTCGAGTTTCGGATATTTTGAACGCGGTAGTTCAAGTTTTCCTTTTGAGAATGGGATTGTTATAACCACAGGTAATGTTAACTCTGCTGGTAATGTAATAAATACAAGTCCGTTAAATGAAGGTGATGATATATGGCAAACGGACCTAGACCTAGAAAACGCTTTGGGTATTGACCAAACGCAAAATGCTACGTCTATACAATTCAACTTTGTATCGGTTGCCAACCAAATTCAATTCAATTATATATTGGCATCCGAAGAATACCAACAAGAATATCCATGTTTTTATTCTGATGGCTTTGCTTTTCTAATTAGAGAAGCTGGCACTTCTAACCCATATACTAATATTGCTATAATTCCTGGCACCTCAACACCTGTAAATACGAGTACTATACATGATCAGATAGAAGGGTTTTGCCCATCCGAAAATGAATCATTTTTTGAGGGTTATAATATTGGCGACACAAATTACAATGGTAGAACTGTTGTTCTTACAGCTACTGCGGCAATTCAGCCAAATATAGAATATGAAATTAAACTAGTAATTGCAGACCAAAATGACGAAAATTTTGACTCGGCTGTGTTCATTGAAGGAAACAGTTTTAATGCTAGCGTAGATTTAGGACCAGATATTACAACTTGCGGAGAATCTGTAATGCTAAATGCTGACATACAAAATACACAAGCATCTTACCAATGGTTTCAAAATGATATAGCAATAGACGGAGAAAATAGCACAGTTCTAGAGGCTGTTTCTTCTGGTAGCTATAAAGTTGAAATTACAATTCAACTCAATCAAACATCTTGTGTAATTGAAGACACCATTGAAATCACCTTAAACACAGAGCAATCCTCTACTGCTATTTCAGATTTTATTTATTGTGATGACGATTCTAATGATGGTGTAGAAAATTTTGATTTAACGCTAAAAAATAATGAGGTACTCGCTTCTGTGCCGTCATCTAGTTATAATATAAGCTATCATAATACCGCAGATGATGCTCAGAATAATGCAAACCCAATAACTAGCTCATTACAAAACACAAGTTCTCCTCAACCAATTTTTGTTCGTATTGAAGATACTGTAAATGGTTGCTTAGCATTTTCTACCTTTAATCTCGTTGTAAATGAAAAACCAGAATATGTGGATCCCGATCCAATTGTAGCATGTCAAGATTCTACATTAGATGGTTATACCTTTGTAGACCTAACTGTTGCTAATGACCAGATAATAGATGGAAATACTAATCTTTTTGTCTCCTATCACTATTCACAACCAGAGGCAGATTTTGGTATAAACCCAATATTTTCACCTTATGCAAATTTTAACATATCAGAGACACTTTATGTGAGAATTTATAACGCAACTACTGGCTGTAACTCTACCACTACAATTAATGTTGAATTTCAGAATAGTCCAGCAATTAATCAAGAAATACAATGGATTAATTCTTGCGAACAAGATACTGATGGCTTTGAGGGTTTCGATTTAACAGCCGTTATTGATAATATACTTCAAGGGCTTACAGATTTGAGTGTTAGTTTTCATGAATCTCAATATGATGCTCAAAACAACTTAAACCCAATTACAGATCCTGAAAATTATGAGAATAATGTTCCCGATTTTCAAGTAATATATATACGTGTTCAAGATGAAACTACAGGATGTTATACAGTTACAGAATTAGAACTACATTCTAATATTATTCAGTCTGGCTTTTCTTTAGAAGCATTTGTGGTTTGTGACGACGTGTCTAACGATGGCATAGAAAATTTTGACTTAAATGAAGTTGAAGATGCATTAGAGGACGGTTATAGTGAATTTGAAACCGTATTTTATGCAACCGAAGCCGATAGAGATAATGAAGTAAACTCATTAGATGAATCCGTTCCTTTTACTGTTTCAGACAACGGAACTACAATTTACGCTTTAGTAACAAATGATGATTGTATTGAGTTTGTAACTGTAGTTTTAGAAATAGCACCAGCTATAATTTTAGAACCTCAAAGTGTAGATTATTGCGATGAAAATAATGATGGTTTTACAACATTAATTATGGATACTTTTGATGCCGTTGCAGCTCAAGGTGTACCAGCTGCTAATGTAAAATATTACCTCACAGAACAAGACGCAATTGATAACGAGAATATACTACCAGACTATGTTTACAATTCGTCCAATCCACAATTAGTATTTATAAGAGTTACAAATGCACAAACCAAATGTTACGATATTTCTACTTTAGAAATTAACATTGTAAGCGCACCAGAAATTATGTATCCTAATCCCATTGTTGTTTGTGATAATGACGATGATGGAATTTCTATAGTAAATTTAGAATCTAAAATCCCAGAAATAACTACAACAACTGCTGGCTTTGAAATTACATTTTATAACAATTATAGTTTCGCAATCAATGGTGAAAATGAAATTACCAATTCTACAGATTATACAACAACATCTCAATATATCTATGTTCGGGTAGAGAATGAAACAACAGGATGTTATAGCCTTTCTGGTTTTTATGTTTATATAAATACATTACCAGAATTTATACCTATTTCTAATTTCGAAAATTGCGAAGCAGATATTAGTGGTATTGCAGATTTTTTATTTTACTTAAAGGATCCTGAAATCCTCAATGGACAACCAGACAAACAAGCTTTGTATTACGAGACTGAAGCAGATGCTATTGCTGGCACAAACCCAATAGATAAATATTCTAATTATCAAAACACCTCTAGTCCACAGACTATTTATGTTAGAGTAGAAAGTTTTACAGATCCAAATTGTTTTGGCACATCTTCTTTTGAGATAGAAGTAGGGTCGCTTCCTATTTACAATCCTGCTGTAAGTATTTTTATTTGCGATGATATAAGTAATGACGGTATTGTAACCATTGATTTAAATGAGACTATAACTGAAATGGTCAATGGAAGCCCAGAAACTTTAGTTATTACATTTCATAATAGTGAATTTGATGCCAACAATAATCTAAATTCAGTAGCCTTAGATTATACGAATTCCACAAATCCTCAACAGTTGTTTGCTAGAGTAGATAATGGTAATTATTGTCTCGGAATTTCGACTTTTGATATTAATATCATCTCTGCTCCTGTTGTAAATTCTGTGGCACCTATAGAACGCTGTGATGATAATTATGATGGTGTATTAAATTGGGACTTAACCATTTCTGAAGTAGAAATATTAGACGTAAGGCAAGATAATATAGAAGTATCTTATTTTGAATCTGCTGAAGATTTAGAAACAAATTTAAATTCTATTTTAAATCCAGAGAACTACGATAATATTGCAAATCCGCAAACGGTCTATGTTAAAGTAAACAATACTATTAGTAATTGTTTTGTCTCTATTCCATTAAACTTAATCGTTAACCTACCACCAACTATTAATGATTTTATGTCTATTGAAATTTGTGATAATGTTACATCAAATTTTAATCTTCTAACTATTAATGATTTAATTACGGATAACTCTACAGGTGTCAATTTTAGTTATTACAGTAATCAATCTGATGCAAATAATGCCATCAGTCCTCTAGACACAAACTTTATTTACACAGCTTCATCTCATACAATAATTGCGAGAATAGCCTATGATGCAACTGGCTGCTTTGTCACTTATCCTTTTGAGTTAATTATAAACCCATTACCAATTGCCAATCTACCAACAGATATAGAAGCATGCGATGACACTACCAATGATACCTTTGAGATTTTTAATTTAACCTCTCAAAACTCAGATGTGCTACAAGGACAGAATTCGAGTATTTTCTTAGTAAGCTATCACAATTCATTAAGTGATGCTGAAAATGGTGAAAACATGTTACCAGAAGATTATAATGCCCAAAACAATGAAACTATATTTGTAAGAGTTACAAATAGTAATACAGGATGTTACTCCACTACAGAATTTAATACTATAGTTTATCCTGCACCTTCATTTGTAAATCCTATTACAATTTGCGATACGGATTACGACGGTATAAATAGCTTTAATCTCACTACAGCTGAAATAGATCTATATGCAACAATTCCAAGTAATGTTTCAATTTCATATTTTGAAACTATTGAAGATTTAGATGCTAATAGTAATCAAATTGTGTCACCAACAATTTATACCAATCTCAGCAATCCGCAAACGGTCTATATAAAAGTGTTTAATAATTCTGCAAACTGCTACACAACAGTACCTTTAGAGATTAACACTAATTTGCCACCACCAATTAATGCTTTTGAAATCTTTGAAATTTGCGACAATACTACGAGTAGTTTTAATCTTACCGAAATAGAATCCGTATTAGTAGATGATACAACCAACGTCCTTTTTTCTTATTATAACAACTACAATGATGCAGAAAGCAATAATAATCCATTAGCTATCAATTATACATATTTAAGTATAAATGACATCATTTTTGTAAGAATAGAAGATGCAAATACAGGCTGTTTTTATGTTTATAATTTTACACTTCAAATAAATCCGCTTCCTATTGCTTATCAACCTAATGACATGGAGGCTTGTGATGATGAGAGCAATAATGGATTAGAGGCTTTTGATATTGAGTCGCAAACCAATTCGGTATTGGGCTTACAAAGTCCAGATGAATTTACAGTAACATATTATTTAAATCCAACAGCGGCTGCAAACGGAGAGAATTCAATTGGATCATTATTTACTGCATCTAACCAACAACTCATAACCGTTAGAATTGAAAATAATATCACTGGTTGTTATAGCTTAACCGATTTTTTATTAATTGTAAATCCACATCCAAATATACCTCAACCACTTGTAGAATGTGATACCGATTATAATGCTATTACTCAATTTAATTTAACTTCTGCAGAAGAAGATCTATTTGTGACTACGAATCCAGATAATATTATCAGTTATTTTGAATCGCTTGATGATTTGCAGACAGATAGTAATCCTATTTTAAATCCAGAAAACTACTCAAATTTAAGTAATCCACAAACCGTCTATATAAAAGTGTTTAACACCGTTGCTAATTGTTTTACATCTATACCTTTAGAATTACATGTTAATCTGCCACCAGCTACAAATGCCTTCGAAGTTTTTGATATATGTGAAAACGAGACAAATAGTTTTAATTTAAACACTATAAGTGATGTTATTGTAGATACAAGTTTCAATGTTCTCTTTAATTATTTTATATCTGAAACCGATGCAATTGCTAATGAAAATAGTCTAGACACAAATTATATTTACACAAGTACAAATGATATTATTTATGCTCGTGTAGAATTAAGTACAACTCATTGCTATTACGTATATCCTTTTGAGCTTAGAGTAAATCCGTTGCCAATGGCTAATCAACCAGATGACTTGATAGACTGTGATGATAATTTTGACGGTATGTTACAGTTTAATCTAACAGTACAAACACCTACAATATTAGGAAGCCAAAGTCAAAGTGATTATACAGTTAGCTATTATAATAATAATCTGCTTGCCGAAGAAGGTATAGATGCTATTGAGTCTAATTCATATAATGCCTTTAATAGCGAAATCATAACCGCTCGTGTTGAAAATAATATAACAGGCTGTTATAGTCTTGTAGAGTTTTCAACTCTAATAAATCGTAAACCTTTCGTAAACATTCCAGATCAAGTAGTGTGCATCGATAATTTACCTTTGTTAGTTACTGCTGAAACTTTTACGTCGTCAGACAGTTATTTATGGTCTACTAACGAGATCACACCCGAAATTGAAATTACCGAAATTGGCTCGTATTCAGTAACTGTTACATCTGAATTTGGCTGTGTCACCACAAGTACATTTAATGTTACAGAATCAGAATCTGCAACAATAGATCTCACAGAAACCGTTGACTTTTCGGACCCTAATAATATTACAATAACCATTAGTGGTATTGGTAATTACCTCTATATTTTAGATGATGGAGATCCACAAGAATCTAACGTCTTTGAAAATGTAGCCTTAGGTTACCATACTATAACTATTATAGATTTAAATGGTTGTGCAGAAGTGACTAAAGAAGTGGTTGTAGTTGATGCTCCTAAATTCTTTACACCGAATAACGATACACAAAATGATACATGGCATATAACAGGCATTGAGACTTTACCTGGCAGTATTATTTATGTTTTTGATCGCTATGGGAAACTTATAAAACAACTCGGATCTGAAACACGAGGTTGGGATGGCACCTACAATGGAAATAACATGCCAGCTAGCGATTATTGGTTTCTAGCAGAAATAAGACAAGGAAATGTTGCCTTTGAAGTTAAAGGGCATTTTGCGCTAAGGCGTTAGTTATAAGCTAACATTAACATCTTTTTTAAATTTTAATTTAGTTTTGATGCTTATCTTTGCTTTCCCTTATATTAGTAATGAAAAAAATATTAGTATTGGTTGCCCTAGTATTTTCTCTATGTACATATTCTCAGAATATTACAGTAGATAGCCAAACCTATACTCCACAACAACTCATTGAAGATATTTTAATTGATAGTGATTGTATTACTAATATCACCATGACAAATGTTGTTGGTGGTGATTTTAACGGTACAGATCAAAGTTATGGTTTTTTTGATGCAACAGCAACGACTTTCCCTTTTCAAAGCGGTATTGTTTTAAGTACAGGAAAACTAACCAATGTGCCAGGACCTAATAACAGTTTAAGTGATGATAATGCTTCAAACTGGCAAGGAGATGCTGATCTAGAAATGGCATTAGACGAAACCAATACTATTAATGCGACCATTCTAGAATTCGATTTTACTTCAGTAGCATCACAAGTTAGTTTTAGATATATTTTTGCTTCAGAAGAATATCAAGAAAACAATCCTAATAGCTGTCAATTTTCAGATTTATTTGGGTTTTTAATTCGCCCTACTGCTGGGCAAAACCAATATGAAAATATTGCGCTAGTACCAGATACAACAACACCTGTAAAAGCGACAACTGTAACACCAGGTGTACCTGGAAGTTGCCCTCCAGAAAACGAAACGTATTTTGGCAGTTACAATGGTGTTAATTCACCGATTAACTTCAATGGACAAACTGCTGTTTTAACAGCTACAGCTAATGTAGCTCCTAATCAATCTTACCATGTAAAGCTGGTCATTGCAGATGAACAAAATTATAGGTATGATTCTGCTGTGTTTTTAGAAGCTGGTAGTTTTCAGTTATCTTCAGATTTGGGACCAAGTAGGCTTATTGCAACTGGGAATTCATTATGTGGGAGTGAAACCCTAGACTTAACTACAAATGAATCTGGCACTCCTTCTTTCGATTGGTATAGAGATGATATCTTGGTACAAACTACTCCTAGTGGATGTTTAAATTGTGGAATATATACTGTAACACAATCTGGTACTTATACGGTCGAAGTTGGTTTGGCAGACGGCTGTATATCCTATGGTGAAATAGTCATTGAGTATGCACCTTTGCCAATTGGTATTAATTCTACTTTAATCGAATGCGATGTTAATCAAGATGAATTAACAACCTATAACTTATTTAATGCCTCAAATGATTTGACTAATAATGATGGTTCTCTAACGGTTGTAGATTTTTTCTTAACTGAACCTGATGCTCTAGACAATGTCAATCCAATTACTATACCAACAAATTTTCAAAATTCTATACCTTTTCAAATGGTTTTTGCCAGAATTATTAATCCTGCAAATTGTTTTACAATTGCTGAGTTAGAACTTCAGACTTCTAATGCTATTCTTAATATTCCTGATTTAGAAGCTTGTGACGGTAGTAATAATGATGGTTTTGCAGAATTTCAGCTAACAAATATTGAAGCATCTATACAAAATCAAATCCCAACAAATGCAGAAGTCTTGTATTTTGAAACTGAAGCTAATGCTTTTAGTGAAACAGATGAATTACCAAATATCTATGATAATATAATAGCCGATTTTCAAACTCTATTCGTAAAAATCAAAAATAACAATCAGTGTTTTAGTATCTCTACTGTTAACCTCAATGTATTATATACTCCAGTTTTAATCGATGATGAAACATTCATATATTGTCTAAACACATTCCCAGAGACCATCACAATTTTTGGAGAAGTGCAAAATGATTTACCAAACAACTATTACTATGAGTGGTTTTTTAATGGTACACTCACAGATGTAACTACACTATTTAATGATATTAACGAAGCTGGTATTTATACCGTAATTGTAACGGATCCTAATGGTTGCTCATCGAGCAGAACAATAACTGTAAATCCATCAGAAACTGCCACTATTGAAAGTGTTATTATAGAAGGCATAGACCCTATGAATACAGTTACTATTAATATTTCTGGCTATGGTGTTTATGACTTTGCTTTAGATGATATTAACGGGTTCTATCAAGAAAGTAATGTGTTTACTAATATTCCTGAAGGGTTACATACGGTTTATGTGAGAGATAGAAACGGCTGTGGTATTATAGAAGAAACCATTTCAGTTCTAGGCTTCCCGAAATTTTTTACTCCTAATGGCGATACTAAAAATGATACATGGCGAGTAATTGGCACTAATACACAATTTAATTTAATTGAAACTGTGCAGATTTTTAACCGTTATGGAAAGCTTATAACAGAACAAACTACACCTAGTGGAGGTTGGGACGGAAGTCTCAATGGAAACAAATTACCTAGCGACGATTATTGGTTTATTGCCAAATTTTTAGATGGTAAGACTTATACTGGTCATTTTGCGTTGAGGCGTTAAACTAAAATTAGATTCCGCATCAATTGAGGAATGACAAATACAATATTGTAACTTTACTTTATGAGATTTAAAATTGAATCTGAATTTAAGCCTACAGGAGACCAACCACAAGCCATAAAGCAATTAACAGATGGCATTAACAGTAAAGAAAAGTACCAAACACTTTTAGGTGTTACTGGTTCTGGTAAGACCTTTACGGTTGCCAATGTTATTGAAGAAGTGCAGCGACCAACTTTGGTTTTGGCGCATAATAAAACTTTAGCAGCGCAATTATATTCTGAGTTTAAACAATTCTTTCCTGATAATGCTGTTGAGTATTTTGTATCGTATTACGATTATTACCAACCCGAAGCTTACATTCCTGTTTCTGGTGTTTATATAGAAAAGGATTTATCTATAAATGAAGAAATTGAGAAAATGCGTTTAAGTACAACGTCTTCTCTACTCTCTGGTCGTCGCGATGTTATTGTAATTGCATCAGTTTCTTGTTTGTATGGTATTGGAAACCCTGTTGAATTTCAAAAAAATGTAATTGGGATTGAACGTGATCAAGTCATTTCACGAACCAAATTGCTACATCAATTAGTTCAATCTCTATACTCACGTACTGAAGCCGAATTTAAAAATGGAAACTTCAGAATAAAAGGAGATACCGTAGATGTATTTCCTGGTTATTCAGATAACGCATTTAGAATTCACTTTTTTGGAGATGAAATTGAAGAAATTGAAGCTTTTGACGCTAGAACAAATGAAATTATAGAACGTTATGATCGTTTAAACATCTATCCTGCTAATATGTTTGTCACCTCTCCAGATGTTTTAAATGGAGCTATAAAAGATATTCAAGATGATCTGGTAAAACAGCACGATTACTTTAAGGAAATAGGTAAACATCTTGAAGCAAAACGTTTAAAAGAACGCACGGAATTTGACCTAGAGATGATACGTGAGTTAGGCTATTGCTCTGGTATTGAGAATTATTCGCGATACTTAGACGGAAGAGCTCCAGGAACCAGACCTTTTTGTTTACTCGATTATTTTCCTGATGATTTTTTAATGGTCGTGGATGAGAGTCATGTTACTATTTCCCAAGTACATGCTATGTATGGTGGAGATAGAAGTAGAAAAATAAACCTAGTAGATTATGGTTTTCGCTTACCAGCAGCGATGGATAACAGACCCTTAAAGTTTGAGGAGTTTGAAGCCTTGCAAAATCAAGTCATCTATGTTAGTGCAACTCCTGCTGATTACGAAATGCAAAAAACAGATGGCGTTTATGTTGAGCAAGTAATTAGACCAACAGGATTGTTAGATCCTATTATTGAAGTGCGACCAAGTTTAAATCAGATAGATGATTTAATAGAAGAAATTCAAAATAGAGTAGAAAAAGACGAACGTACTTTAGTTACTACATTAACAAAACGAATGGCTGAAGAATTGGTAAAATATTTAACGCGTATAGCTATTCGTTGTCGTTATATACATAGTGATGTAGATACATTAGAACGTGTAGAAATAATGCAAGATCTGCGTAAAGGTGTTTTTGATGTTTTGGTTGGTGTTAATTTGCTTCGTGAAGGTTTAGACTTACCAGAAGTATCTTTGGTAGCTATACTTGATGCAGATAAAGAAGGCTTTTTACGCTCTGCACGATCATTGACTCAAACTGTAGGTAGAGCTGCAAGACATCTAAATGGTAAAGCCATTATGTATGCTGATAAAATCACTAAAAGCATGCAAAAAACTATGGATGAAACCGAATATAGAAGAGAAAAGCAAATCGCATATAACACAAAACATAATTTAGTTCCAAAAGCATTAAACAAAAGTTTAGATAGTGCATTATCTAAAAACTCAGTAAGTACATACAGAACAGAATTAGACGCAAAAATAGCAGCAGAACCAGAGAGTGAGTACTTAACAAAAAATCAACTCGAAAAAAAAATAAGAGAATCGCGTAAACTAATGGAACAGGCCGCAAAAGCTCTAGACTTTATGGAAGCTGCTCGATTTAGAGATGAGATAACTGCATACCAAAGTAAGCTTGAGAAGTTGAAAGTGAAATGATTATGAGTAGTGTCCCCTTGAGGGTGTTTTGATTAGGGAGAAATGTTAACATTAAGAAAGGAAAATCAACACTAATTATAATAAGATTTCGCCATGCAGCGGAATAAGTTCAACTTACCAAATTTAATTCATCTTCAGGCTTTTAAATTTTGAGTTTCACTTAATTATACTGAACCTTAAATATGTCAATTAAAAAATCTGGTGGTACAATTTTATTAGGGAAACTATCCATTAAATCTAAAACTCTGTTTATAGACTCATGGCTTAATCCCATTCGTAATCCAAAATTATGAATTTTAACTAATTGCTTAGGAGATACTTTATGATCTAAATTCATCAAAAGTACTAATCTATGAAATTGCACAATACGCTCACTATGAGTCTTTAAATGAACATAGTTTACAGGATGCATAAAAAGATATTCAAAATCTTCTTTAGATACATCTAATTGTTTAGCAATGCTAAATAAAAAGTTATACTCTATGGTCTTTATATTATCGTCTGTTTGAGCGAAAGCAATCATTTCAGAAAGCAAGCTCAATTTTTCAACACGGTTAATCATTATCGAGAGGGAATTATTTTAATGTAAAGTTAAAGAGATAGATTATTTTATTGTCGTTGATATAATGTATCTTGTCGAAAAATTGAACGTAATTGGTCGGGCTTTTTAAACGTTTATCAACGTAAAACATCAATTGCAGCACGAGATCGAAGCCTCTTTGATTGTTTTTTATCCCTCTTTTTTTATTGAAAAAAATACGCAAATAGCTGCATATAAAGAGTTTACGGCATTTAATGCTATAATTACAGAATTAGATTTTTTAAAAACAACTTTGTTAACCGTATCAAACAATTCTAAAAAAAGTAAACATGACTAACAACGACATATTCAAAAAACTAAGAGTTGCTCACAAATTAAGAGATGACGATATTGTAAAAATATTGACTCTTGTTGACTTTAGAATTTCAAAAAGTGAACTCAATGCCATGTTTAGAAATGAAGACCATCCTAAGTATATGGAGTGTGGTGACCAAATTTTAAGAAACTTCCTCAATGGATTAATTATTCATCTAAGAGGTCCAATGCCGAAGAAAGAAAATTAAAACAAAAAAAAGAGCAACAATTAGTTGCTTTTTGTATGCATAATGTATTGATACGATAACCTTTGTAGCTAAAAAAATACTATTAGCTTAAAGTTATAAAAAACATATACCATTCAAAATTAGAGGCCCAATGACAAGGAAATACTGAAATTAATTCACTCTGATAAAGAAATTGTAAACATTACTGCTAATATCCATCTATAAATTTCTACTTTTTATCTATTTAAGGATTCTTATTATAACAAACAAGATAATAAATAGGACTTTATTATTACCTTTTTA
>NZ_CAXBGB010000029.1:0-31953 GCF_963975125.1 uncultured Winogradskyella sp.
GGTCCAACCCAAGTTGAAGCTCCATTAACTCCACAATCTGCTCTTACATAAAATTCGTAAGCATTACTATCTGCTAATCCTCCTTGATTGTAAGGATTTGCAACGCCTGTAGAAGTCGCAGTTCCTGTAGCAACTCCTGCTGCCGTAATATCTACTAATTCAACATCCCATAACGCTTCTGATCCACCAGCAGTCCATCCAAGGTCTGCACTATTCGTTAAAACGTTAGTTGCTGTTAATGCACTTGGATCTGGACAAGCAACAGTAGTTGAAAACGCAAAAGGTCCAACCCACGTAGAAGTGCTGCCTCCACAATCTGATTGTACATAAAATTCGTAACTATTAGAAGGTGTTAATCCAGTTTGATTAAATGGATTAGCAACTCCAGTAGAAGTAGCTGTTCCTGTAGCAACACCTGCTGCAGTAATATCTACTAATTCTATATTCCACAATGCTGCAGAACCAGTTTCTGTCCATCCTAAATCTGCAGAAAAACCATCAATGTTAGACGCAGTTAATGTTGAAGGATCTGGACACATTGGTGGTGTCGCAGACGTAATTGTTGGTGACGTTAAACACCATCCCCATTTCCATCCACCTTGATCGTCATAAGTAAAACGATATTGGAAGCCAGACAATTGTGTACCAGTATATCCAGCAATATTAATTACTGCTGTAGTATACATTGCAGTACCTGCACATGTTTGGAAATCTGTATTTGTAGAATTTCCTGCAAATGTTTCAGCTGCAGACCAAGTCATTGCATCAGCATCATAGATTTCTATTTGTAATACATCAGTAAGTGCCCTGTAAACAACATCACCACTAATGGTAATCCATGTTTCGCCAGCACCACTTGCTGCTGTAAGGTCAATTACAGGGGAAGTTGCTTGAAGATCATCAGCAGAACTGCTACCTGCGGCATCATCGTCAAAGCTAAAAGTAGCAGCAGTAGACGGATCACTAAGTAATCCAGCAGGTGTGTAAGTACCTGTTAATGTCCAGCCTGCGTTAGGCCAACTAGCGGCTTGGTTTAATGTTTGTGCCATACCATTGTATGCAAACATTAACAAGGCCACTACTAAAATTTTAAATGTAATTTTTTTCATGAAAAATATTATTAAGTTAGTAATTCCTTAAAAATATGTTAATTATTTAAGACATTATTCTGTTTGAGATACAAATCGTTAAAGTGTAAAAAAAGAGTGATAAATAACATTAAAACTGGATCCAAGTATTTATAAATTTAGATATTACTGACTTAATATAAAGTCGAACTTTAATCTTATGAATAAAAAAAGCTGTTACACAATTCGTATAACAACTTTCAAAATAAGTTTGTAATCAATTGATTATTGGTTATCTACAAATGTATCCATTACAGCATCACTCACTCCCATATTGCTAAAGCCACCATCATTGTATAGGTTTTGTAAGGTAACACGTTTTGTTAAATCACTAAATAAAGATACCGTATAATTTGCACAGTCTAATGCTGTTGCATTACCTAGTGGTGACATTTTCTCTGCGTAAGCTATAAAACCATCAAAGCCTTTAACTCCACTCCCAGCAGTTGTTGCTGTAGGTGATTGAGAAATGGTATTAACTCTTACTTTTTTATCTCTACCAAAGAAATAGCCAAAACTACGTGCTATACTTTCTAAATAGGCTTTATTATCTGCCATATCATTATAATCTGGAAACACACGCTGCGCTGCCATATAGGTTAACGCTACAATACTTCCCCATTCGTTCATAGCATCTGCTTTGTATAGTGTTTGCATTGTTTTATGAAAAGACATCGCAGAAACATCTGTTCCTTTTTGTGTCCATGCATAATTTTGGTCTGTATAATGCTTCCCTTTTCTAACATTAATAGACATACCTATAGAGTGTAAAACAAAATCCAATTTACCTCCCAAGATCTCCATAGCTTGTTCTATTAGGTTTTGTAAATCTTCTTCAGAGGTTGCATCTGCAGGGATAATCTGTGAGCCTGTTTTTTCTGCAAGCTCATTTATCTGACCCATTCGCATCGCTACTGGTGCATTAGTCAACACAAACGTGCCGCCTTCTTCATGCACGCGTTCTGCAGTTTTCCAAGCAATAGAGTTTTTGTCTAATGCCCCAAATATGATTCCTTTTTTTCCTTTAAGTAAGTTATACATAGTATAAGTCTTTAATTAGTTGGTTGTTGTATTAATGTAAATAGTATCAATTCAATAGTTGCTTAGCATGTGCCATAGCAGATTCAGTTACACTTAAGCCACCGAGCATTTGTGCAATCTCTACAATACGTTCTTCTTCATTTAATCTTTTGAGTTGTGTATGTGTTGCATCCTCATCATCAGTTTTAAATACTTTATAATGAGAATCTCCTTTAGCTGCAATTTGAGGCAGATGGGTAATTGTAAAAACCTGCATCCTAAGACTCATCTGTTTCATTATTTCACCCATTTTGTTAGAAATTTCACCCGAAACACCTGTGTCTATTTCATCGAACATAATTGATGGCAACTGAATATATTCTGCCAGAACAGACTTTATAGCTAGCATAATACGCGATAATTCACCACCTGATGCTGATTTCTTAAGCGTATTATAACTAGACCCTTTATTTGCCATAAACAAAAACTGTAAACTGTCTTTTCCGTTTGTAGTAAATTGATCTAATTGTTTGAGGTCAATTTTAAATTTGGCATTTGGCATGCCTAAATCTGCAAGAATAATTTCTAATTTTAAAGCAAATACAGGTATAATCTTTTTTCTGTTTTTGTGGATTTTTTTGGCAATTTGATTAAGCTCTTCTTCAACTTGAAGAATTTCTTGTTCTTTATTAGCTATAGTATCATCTAAACTTTCTGTATTAGTAATCTTAGATTGAAGTTGATTTTTAATATTAATTAAGTCTTCAATTTCTGATACCGAATGTTTTTGAAATAAATTATTTACTACTTGAAGTTTACTATTAACTCGCTCTAATTCTTGAGGGTCTAATGACAAGTTCTCCTCAAGGTTATCTAATTCTACTACTATGTCATCTAATTCTATACCAATACTTGTAAAGCGATCATTAATGGTTTCGTAGGCTTTTCCAAAACTTGAAATTTTATATAATTCTTGTTTTACAATATTAAGCTGATCTAATATCCCTAAATCTTCAGAGTTTAAAACTGTCTTTGCTTTACTTAACTTCTCACCTATAACCTCAACATTATTTAACTCTTCATACTGAGTTTCTATGTCTTCAAGATTTATAGCCTCTAAATTTATTTCACTCAGCTCGTTGTATAGAAATAGGTTGTAGTCGTATTCCTTAATCGTTTCAGCTTTAGAATCCTTTATTTTCTCTAAAGCCTTTTTAAGTGTTTTATAAGTAGCCAGAAGCTTTGAAAACTCATTTAAGTTAGATTCATTTTTAGCCAAAGCATCAACAACCCTAAATTGGTAGTCGTCTTGTGTAAGTTGTTGTGTTTGATGTTGCGAATGGATGTCTATAAGATGACTACTTAGAGCCACTAAGCTCTCTAAGGTAACTGGTGTATCATTAATAAATGCTCTCGATTTACCTGAAGGTAAAATTTCTCTTCTTATGATGGTTTGTATATCATAATCTAAATCTAAAGATTTAAATAATGTCTTCAGGTTATAGCTAGCAATGTCAAAAACACCCTCAATAATACATTTTTCATTCGCTTTTTTTACTTGGCTTAAATCTGCGCGTTTTCCTAACACCAAAGACAGACCTCCTAGTAATATAGATTTGCCTGCACCAGTTTCTCCAGTAATAATAGTGAGTCCATTATTAAACTGTACAGTCAGCTCATCGATGAGAGCATAATTTTTTATGTAAAGTGAAGTCAGCAAGAATCTATAATTAGTAATTACAAATTTAAGTTTTTACAAATTCATATTTTGAAATAGACGAAGAAATATTCTCGTTTATTAACTTTAAAGTGTACTTACATTATAAAATATTAAAGATTCTAAACCATCGCAATAGTTATCGAAACAATATAACAAGAGGCAACTTATTAGGTGAATTTAGAAAATTTAAAACTTAATGTTTCTCCATTTTTGAGAATGCATTGGTGCAATTCTATTTAAAATATCAAGAGCCTCTGTAATATTAACACTTGGTCCGCCAGAAAGAACATCCATAATCTCATCGGACTTTGCATCAAAGAATACACGCATTAAGTAAGAGTTTGGACGACTTCTATGTACCTTCTGTAATTCTGACAAAGCAGAGATTACCTGTGCTTTTCCTTTTTTAGGGCTTTCATTCATAATATCTAAACCACCAATATGATAATTATACATAGCAGATCTCATTTCCTTAAATGTTGGAGACATAAGATTGTCTATAAGAGCAAAACGCGATTGTAAACCATCTTCTAATTTCCAACCTTGACCGTTGAGTTGTTGCGAATAATTTGCAATAGTTTGAGCTTGTTTAAGATAGGCATCACCTCCATTTAGAGCGAAAGAATCTCCATCCATTCCTAAAATCATATATACATGGAATGCTAAAACAGATATTAAATTAGACTCAAACTGAATTTGATTATATACAAGATTTTGAAATTCTAAATATTGAAAGTTGAAATCTTTATCATTATAATTATAAACTGGTGAACTATAGGTTGAGTTATAAATAGGTCTAGACGATGATACCTGCAAAGATGCAGAAAACAAATCATTACTATACTCTCTCACATTAATGACCATACTACAATTAATGCGTTCTTGCTGACCAAAAGATTTTTCAGTCCATTGTGTATTATTTATAAACTCTGTTAACTGTTTTTCTAAAGTTTTAAATACAACGTTATTCTCATTACCTGTTAACTGAGCAATAACTTTAACTGTACAATTTAACTCTTGTGAAAAAGAAACTGTTGTAAATAAAAAGGCTAATAAAACTAATATCTTACGCATGTAATTGTTTTAATATTTGTTGCATTAAATCTTGGGCTACCGCTGCTTTAGATTTAAGCTTGTTTTCTATAACCTCTTCCGATGATGTTATAAATGTAACTTTATTTGTGGACACTCCAAAACCAGCACCTTTATCTTGCAATGAATTAAGAACTATTAAATCTAAGTTCTTAGACTTAAGTTTACCTTTGGCGTGTTCTAACTCATTATTAGTTTCGAGGGCAAAACCAACTAAAAATTGGCTGGTTTTAATCTCACCAAGTGATTTTAAAATATCTTTTGTCTTTTCTAACTCTATACTAAACGTTGAATTCTTCTTCTTTATTTTTTGAGAGGCCACAGTTTTTGGTCGGTAATCTGCAACAGCAGAAGAAAGTATAGCAATATCTGATGATTTAAAATGTTTATGTACTTCTTTGTACATCTCTTCAGCACTCACAACAGGCATTATCTCTATTAAACTATGCTTTATAGATTGATGCGTTGGACCCGTAACTAAAACTACCTCAGCACCTAAATTTGCAGCTGCATTAGCAATTTCAAAACCCATTTTACCACTAGAGTGATTTCCTATAAAACGAACAGGGTCGATAGCTTCGTATGTTGGACCAGCTGTAATTAAAATTCGTTTCCCTTTTAGTGGCAATTGATCTAGAATGTCTTTTTCAATATAAGTTACTATATGTTCTGGCTCCGCCATGCGACCTTCCCCAACTAAACCACTGGCGAGTTCACCAGTACCTGCTGGAATCAGTTTATTCCCATAAGATATAAGCTTTTTAAAAGACCTTTTAGTGGATTCGTGTTTATACATATCTAAATCCATTGCAGGCGCAAAATAAACAGGGCACTTTGCAGATAGATAGGTTGCTAAAAGCATATTATCACAAACACCATTTGCCATCTTTGCCATTGTGTTTGCTGTAGCTGGCGCGATGATAAATACATCTGCCCAAAGTCCTAAATCAACGTGGTTATTCCAAACTTGGTTGTCATCTTCTTCATCAACAAAAGAAGAATAAACCGGGTTTTTAGATAAGGTGGAAAGGGTAAGTGGAGTTATAAAATCTTTAGAAGCAGGTGTCATAACGACTTTTACGTTTGCACCTGCTTTTATAAATAATCGTACTAAACTAGCAGATTTATATGCGGCAATACCAGCAGTAATGCCTAATAAAATATTTTTATCCTTTAGAATAGACATCTAAGGCTTTTGCTTTATTCCTGAGTGTCCTCAGTATTTCTGTGGTAAATTTTATCATCTAACCATTCTTTAACTGCTAAAGCGTGTGGTTTTGGTAATTTTTCGTAAAACTTAGACACTTCAATTTGTTCTTTGTTTTCAAAAATCTCTTCAAGACTATCGTTGTATGTTGCAAACTCTTCAAGTTTATCAATTAACTCGCGTCTTATATCTGTATTAATTTGTTCTGCACGTCTTGCTATTACAGAAATAGCTTCGTAGATATTGTCTGTTGGAGCATCGATTTCGTTTCTGTCGTAAGTTATTGAACTCACTGGTGCATCTGTCTTTTTTAAATCTATCATTATAATGATTAACTTTTTGTGTTAAACGTATTTAATTCTTGTTGTAATTCTTGCTGCATTCTTGTTGCATCTTCCAAGTACTCAGAGTTTGGAAATGATTTCTTTAATGAATTATAATAGCCTAAGGCTTCATTTATACGCTCCTCCTTTAAATAATCTACACTTAAAATTGCTAGATTGTATGCTGCATCTAATCTGTAAAACAAGGCGTCATTTCTAAGCGTTGTACCAGGAAACTCGAGTAAAAAATTATTAAAGCTTTTAATAGAAGCTTTGAAATCTCTAATGAGATCGTATTGTTTTGCAATTTCAAAAGCTTTTTTCTCTAGTTTAAAATCTAATTCTTTTACCAACAAATTAGCTTCAGTTAAATACTGAGAATTTGGATACGCATTTACAAATAACTGTAACTTCTCTATCGCATCTACTGTTTCCTTTTGCTCTTTAGAATATATAGGGGAATTAAAATAATAGCCTTTAGCCCCTAAAAATGAAGCTTCTTCAACTTTCTCACTATTGCCGTATAAATCTGCAAACTTGTTAAAATGATAACTAGCTATGTAATAATCTCCTAATTTATAGGAGCACATAGCATGCATAAAGGTTACCTTTTCAGCTTGTGGCTTCCCTCTATATTTTGGTACTATTTGTTCTAGCAATCTGAAAGATTTGTTCCACTTTTCAGCTTCATAAAGCTCATTAGCCATTTTAAACTTCTCAGCGGTGTCTTCAGATTTTAAAGCTTTCTGAAAGTCGCTACAAGAAACAAATAGAATACTGATAAGTAGTATGTAAAGTCCTCTCTTCATAAATTTTAGACAAGTTGCAAAAGTACACATTATTAACTGATTTTGAAAACAAATATTTTATGCTAAAATAAACCTTGTTTTGAGTGCTAAAACTAATTTAGATTAAGTTTAACTTTTACCCAAAGTTTTTAACTCATTTTTAATGATTTTCTTAAGCTCTTCTGTTGCTTCTACAAGTGGTAAACGCACATGCGATTTTGAGATTCCTAAACTCTCTAAAACCGCCTTAATACCAGCTGGATTGTTTTCTGAAAAAATAAATCCCATTATAGGCATTAATTTAAAGTGAATATTATAAGCCTCCTTCACTTTACCAGCAATACCCATACGAATCATCTCTGAATATTCTTTAGGTAATGCCTGCCCAATTACAGAAATTACGCCAGACCCACCTGCTAAAGCGACTCCTAAAGCTAAATCATCATCGCCAGACAATACCAAGAAATCTCTTGGTTTAGTTCTCAACAACTCTAAATATTGATGCACATTATTACCAGCCTCTTTAACAGCGACGATATTATTAAAATCTTTTGCTAATCTTAAAATAGTTTCAGGCGACATATTAGACGCCGTTCTTCCTGGTACATTGTATAAAATAATTGGTTTTGGTGAGACTTCTGCGACAGCTTTAAAATGCTGGTAAATCCCTTCTTGAGTTGGTTTACTATAATAGGGTGAAACAGATAAAACACCATCTATATCAGAAAAATCTGTTGATTTAATTTCATTGACTACATTAGCTGTATTATTTCCTCCAATTCCTATTACAAGTGGTAATCTGCCTTTATTAATTTTAGTAATAAATTTAATCAACTGTTTCTTCTCATCAGTAGTTACAGTAACACTTTCACCTGTAGTACCACTTACCACTAAGTAATCTGTACCGTTTGCAATGTTATATTCAACCAAGCGCTTCAACGCATCAAAATCGATGCTTAAATCTGCATTAAAAGGTGTTATTAAAGCTACACCTGTGCCTATAAATTTGGTCATTATAATTTATTTAAAATGGTTAAGTATTTTTTAAATTCGCGTTTAAATGTTTGTATTTCCTTTGGTTTTACATTAATAATGAGATCATATAATCGTTCATCATTTCGAGATAAGCCCACTTTTAAATTCGCTTTAGAAGCAGCCGTTATTAAATTTAACTGCAATGTTTCTTCCTTATAATAACTTATTAAAACATCATAGCTCTCATCAATAAAATCTTGTAAATCAGAATTATTTATTTTTCCTTTCCAAC
The DNA here is from genome assembly GCF_963975125.1 of uncultured Winogradskyella sp. Taxonomy (GTDB): domain Bacteria; phylum Bacteroidota; class Bacteroidia; order Flavobacteriales; family Flavobacteriaceae; genus Winogradskyella. The sequence continues at coordinate 8,545 of NZ_CAXBGB010000029.1, forward strand.
CAAAATCTTTTGGACTATAATAGGTGTCCCATTGATTATGATCTAATTTATCGTCTGTTGTAAACGCAACTATCTTATGCTTGGGAGATGACAGATTCAATACCTTAAAAAAAGACTTAAACATCTCAAAATCAATATATTCTTTTGCATTTAATAAAACCGCAATTGTCTTTACCTTATTGCTGTTAACCGCAGATTTACGTGCAGCCAACAATTTGTTGACATATTTTTGATTTGATTTTTGTTTAAATGCTTTTAAAATCATTTACCTTTAGACTTTGTGCAAATTTAATAAAAGCACTCACATTTTATTATAAACTATATATAAGTTATTCAATGACTATTAAACATATTTTAAAACTCTGTTTTTTGCTCCTTATTTTTTCTTGTAACCAAGATTTTCATCTTACTAAAATTGAAGGAAAACGAATAGATATTAATGAAAGTATTGCTTCTAATCAATCTATTGAAGATTTTATAAAACCATATAGAGAAAGCGTCAATAAAGACTTAGATAGCATTATTTCTTATGCACCTAAAACTTATTCTAAATCGGATGGAGAACTTAATACCGCTTTAGGAAATCTAATGGCAGATGCTGTTTTCAGCGAAAGCAATCCTATATTTAATAAACGTACCGGTAAAAACATTGATCTTGTTTTGTTAAATCAAGGTGGTATTCGTTCTATAATTTCTAAAGGAAACATAACTGCGAGAACAGCCTACGGAGTGATGCCTTTTGAAAACGCTGTTGTTGTTACTGCTTTAAAAGGGGAACAAGTTATACAAATGATGACTTATTTATCTAAGGCTAAACGTGCACATCCAGTATCTAAGCAACTTCAGTTAACGCTTAATAACGATTTTGAAATTAGGTCTGCCATTATTAATAATAAGACAATAGATATAGATAAGACATACTATATTGCTACTAATGATTATCTCTATAATGGAGGAGATAGAATGACCTTTTTTCATCCAAATGATAGTTTATATATACTAGATTATAAAATTAGAAATGTTCTTATAGATTATTTTAAAAAGACAGATACTCTTAACCCTAAAATTGATAATCGTTTTATTAAACTTAATGACTAGACCATGAAAAGAAGACAGTTTATACAGCAATCTACAGCAGCGACGGCATTAGTAGGTTTAGGCGGATTAGGATTACAATCTTTTAACTCATCTCAAGCAAAGAAGATAACTATTCTCCATACTAACGATGTGCATAGTCACATCGATCCTTTTGGGCCAGATGATGGGAGAAATGCAAACAAAGGTGGTGTAGCTAGACGAGCAACTTTGGTTGAATCTATAAGAAAGGAAAATCCGAATACTTTGTTGTTAGATGCTGGTGATATTTTTCAAGGCACTCCTTACTTTAATTATTATGGTGGCGAACTTGAATTTAAGCTAATGAGCATGCTAAAATATGATTTAGCAACTATTGGAAATCACGATTTTGATAATGGTATTGATGGACTTTATGCTCAAATGCCGCATGCAAAATTCGATTTTGTTTCTGCTAATTACGATTTTTCGAATACTGTAATGGATACGCACGTAAAACCCTATAAAGTATTTATAAAAGACGGTATTAAAATTGGTGTTTTTGGTTTAGGTATTCAACTCGATGGATTGGTAAATAAGAATTTATACAAAGAAACTGTTTACAATGACCCTATTGGAGTAGCACAAGACATGTCTCGAATTTTAAAGGAAGAGCAGTCTTGTGATTTAGTAATTTGCTTATCTCATATAGGCTATTATTATAAGAAACACCCAGATCTTGTAAGTGATCTTAACCTTGCCAGAGGCACAAAAAACATAGATCTTATAATCGGAGGACACACACACACCTTCTTACCAAAACCAACTATAGAAAAGAACAGCACAGGCAAGAATGTTCTTGTAAATCAAGTTGGTGCTTATGGCTTATATCTTGGGAAAGTTGATTTTTATCTTGAACACGGAAAGGATACAAAAGTAGATGGAGCTTCAATAATTGTTTAAATTATTTTGAAAGAAATTTAAACGTTTAAAATTTCAATTCAACCATTAAAAGCATAAACCTATTAAGACCATTTTAATTCTGGGTAAGCTGTAACCATAATCTTAAAACAAACACTCCCTCTTAAATTTATGGCTCACAAAGACAGCGCATCTATTTTTAAAACTTTTAGTCTTAAACTTCTCGAAAGAATTTGAATTATTTTGTTTTCATAAAGAAAAGAAATCTCTACTCATTAAGAGGTTAAATTTCTATTTGCTCATCTATATACTCAGGTTCTGGACCTGTAAAATCTAGCTGTGATTGTAAATAGAGAAACACAAAGGCGATAACTAATAAGAATGAATATATAAAGCCTAGATCATTGTTATTTAGAATGTAAAAATAAGCCAGTTGAATTATTTCCGAAAATACGATACAGATAGAACCAAGTAAAAAAAGCATAGACTTATTATCGTTTCTATACATATAATTAATTAAAGCAACGGATAACAATACCATTATTACAGCATTGTATGCAAGCTCTAAAGAATACTCGTAAATAGAAAGCACATTCTCTGTAGTCGCCGAAACTATATAAACACAAAAGATATCTAAAATAATGAGAATGAAAACTGGAATTGCGAGCTCGGAAAACACAATTTTTAAATTTAAACCTATAAGTATTTTAATAATTAGAAATATATAGGCCGTTATATAAAGAATATTAGCGCTGTAATAAAAATAATCTATACTCCCTTCTTCGATTAATGGACCATAATATGCAGAATAACTTAATAAATGAGCAAAAGTAAAGGTTACCAAAAACCAAAAGAAATAAATTGACTTATTTTCTGTCCATTTACAATATAAAATTGTGAGTAAAACGAGCGCCAGTGAGCTTACTGCGGCTCCCTCAATTTCAAAAGCAAAACCTTGAAATAAGATAAAGATGCCACCTAAGAGCAATAACACAACTTTTAATATTTTATTTACTAACATTAATTAATCCCTTATTAATAAAGCAAATATAAAATTATTTTACAATTAAACGATAAAAAAACACTTTTTATCGATGATTTACGTATTTTTGTGTAAGAATTTATTTCAATCTCTCTAAAAACGCTTGCTCCGAGAGGATGGTAATATTCAAATTTTCTGCTTTTTCTCGTTTACTCGGTCCCATTTTGTCACCAGCTACTAAAAAACTAGTCTTAGAAGATATAGAAGATGACACTTTTCCGCCATTTTCTTCTATGAGTTTTTTAAGTTCATTTCTAGATATTGATTCAAATACACCAGAGACTACAATTGACTCGCCTTTTAGCTTTTCAGTTTGGTTGGCTAACTTTTCTGCTGAGATTTCTAATTGTACACCGAAAGATTTTAGACGCTCTATAATCTTTTGATTGTCTTCAGAAGAGAAAAACTCAGCAACACTTTCTGCAATACGCTCCCCTATTTCATCTACAGTTACCAAATCTAATGTTGAAGCAAACATTAAAGCATCTATAGATTTATAATGTTTTGCTAATTTTTTAGCTACAGTTTCACCAACATAACGAATACCCAAACCAAATAAGACACGCTCAAAAGGAATGTGCTTAGAAGCTTCTACTCCATTAATTAAATTCTCAGCACTTTTCTCAGCCATACGCTCTAGAGGAATGACTTGCTCAACAGTTAATTTATATAAATCTGAATAATCCTTAATTAATCCCGCCTTAACCAAAAGCGCCACAGTTTCACCACCTAAACCTTCAATATCCATGGCTTTTCTAGATATGTAATGCTGAATACGACCTATTACTTGTGGCGGACAACCATTATAATTAGGACAATAATGCTTTGCTTCTCCTTCAATACGCTCAAGTGCAGTTTTACATTCTGGGCAATTTAATATGTATTGGGTTGGTTGAGAATTCTCTGGTCGCTTAGATAAATCAACCGCAATAATCTTTGGAATAATTTCACCTCCTTTTTCCACAAACACCTCATCTCCTTCTCTAATATCAAGTTTTTCAATCTGATCTGCATTATGAAGAGATGCACGTTTTACAGTAGTACCAGCCAATTGTACAGGCTCTAAATTGGCAACTGGTGTAATGGCACCAGTTCTACCAACTTGGTATGTTATTTCATTAAGTCGAGTAGAAACTTGCTCTGCTTTAAACTTATAAGCCATTGCCCATCTTGGAGCTTTGGCTGTAAATCCTAATTCATCTTGTTGATAAAAATTATTAACCTTAACTACTACTCCATCAATCTCATAAGGTAAATTATGACGATGCTCATCCCAATACTCAACAAATTCTAAAACGTCATCAATAGTATTAACTAATTTAGCTTCTTTAGGCACTTTAAATCCCCAATTTCTCGCCTTTTCTAAACCTTCAAATTGTGTTTGAATGTTTAGATTATTCCCTTTTATACTATACAGCAAACATTCTAATGGTCGTTTAGCAACCTCTGAACTATCTTGCAACTTTAAACTTCCAGATGCTGTATTTCTAGGATTTCTGTATGGTTCTTCTTCGTTAGCAATGCGCTCTTCATTCATTTTTAAAAAACCTTCTATTGGTAAAACAATTTCACCTCTAATATCGAAACGGTCTGGAAAATCCCCTTTTAATTGTAGTGGAACCGTATTTATGGTTTTTACATTTGCAGTAACCGCATCACCTTGTACGCCATCTCCTCTTGTAACAGCTCTAATTAACTTTCCTTTTTCATAGGTGAGATTCATAGATGCCCCATCATACTTTAGTTCACATGTATATTGCACGTCTCCATCAACCATTTTTTTTATTCTGGTTTCCCAATCTAGCAAGTCTTGTTTAGAATAGGAATTATCTAAAGAATACATTCTAAAATCGTGAACCGTAGTTTTAAAATTTTTAGTCACTTCTCCACCAACACGTTGCGTTGGCGAATTGGCATCAAAAAACTCTGGATGTTGATTTTCTAAACCTTGTAGTTCTTTTAGCTTTATATCAAAGTCGTAATCACTAATACTCGCATTATCTAGAATGTAGTAGTTGTGGTTGTGTTGACGTAGTTCTTTGCGAAGTAATTCTATTTGTTTTTTAGTACTCATTCTTCTATAAACCTTCTTTATTCAACCATTTTGGAGCAGGTAATGGTTTGTAATTATTCATCTTTTCTAATAAACCAATTATTGTAACATCTACAACAACAGCATCTAAATTGTCTTGTTTTAAAAATCCACGTTCTACCATCATTTTGCATTGCGCTATTAGCGCATCGTAGTATCCATTGGTGTTTAAAATACCTATGGGCTTGGTATGCAAGCCTAATTGTCCCCAAGTTGTAATTTCAAAAAACTCGTCCATGGTACCAAAACCTCCTGGAATGATTATGAATCCATCACTTCTCTCGTACATAATCACTTTACGATCGTGCATATTATCTGTTACAATTAACTCGGTAAGCTCAGAATGCACAATTTCTTTGGTCTTCAAAAATATTGGAATAACACCAATAGTCTCACCTTTGTTGTCAATTACACCCTGAGCCACTTTACCCATAACACCAATCTTAGCAGCACCATAAATTAATGTTATGTTTTGCTCTGCCAAAGTCTCACCTAATCGATAAGCTTCATCTACAATTTTTTCATCATTTCCTTCACTACTGCCGCAAAAAACGGATATACTTTTCATGTGTTTATATTTATTGTAGGTCACATGTAAAAATTATCATTCTAATTTCTTCGAGTGACAAAATGCATCGTTATGAATGTTTCATACTATTCTTTTCTTCCTTTTAACATTCTATAATTGCCATTTAGATCCTTCAACAACTCTATTTCTTTAAAATTAACATCAGTTAATAAAGCTTTAGTTTCTTCACCAAGATACTGGTTAATTTCAAAAAATAATTCTCCTTTGGTTTTCAAATTATCAACAGCAAAATCTGTTATAACCTTATAAAACTGCAACGGATCATTATCTTCTACAAACAAAGCTAAATGCGGTTCGTTGTCTAAGACGTTAGGTTTTATTTCTACTTTTTCTAATTTTCTTACGTAAGGTGGATTTGACACAATAATATCGAACTTAGATTCCATATTGAGTTCAGAAAGACTTCTTTTGACTAAAATATTTGCTTGTATAAAGGTGACATTTGCCATATTTAATTCTGCATTTAGTGTGGCCACCTTTAAAGCCTCCTTACTCACATCTAAAGCATATACTTTTGCATTAGGCAGGTGTTTAGCAAGTGTAATTGCTATACAGCCAGAACCTGTGCCAATATCTAAAATCTTAATGACTTTGGAATTTAGTTTTTGCTTTTTAATATTTTGAAGAACAAACGCAACGATTTCTTCTGTTTCTGGTCTTGGAATAAGTACATTTTCATTCACTTTAAATGGTAATCCATAAAATTCTGTTTTACCGATAATATATTGAATTGGTTTTTGTTGTTTTAGACTTTCCAATACTTCAAAAAAAGTATCTGTTTCTGATTTTATAATCGCGAATTCTGGTTGTAACGCTAACTGAAAACGTGGCAAGTTGAGATAATGCTCAATACACAGAAAAAAGAAGCTATTGACTTCTTCCTTTCCATAAATAGCATCTAATTCTTTATGATATATTTTTTTAAGATCTTTTAATAACACACTACAAATCTTTAAGCATCCAGACTGAGCACGAGTAATGCCCTGTGTTTCCGATTGGTTTATCTATACTTTTAAAACCTACCTTTCTATATAGTTTACTCGCATCAACCATATAAGGCATTGTTTCTAAATAACACTGATCAAAACCAGCTTGTTTCGCAAATTCTATACATTTAGCCATCATTTTACTACCTAAACCTTTTCCTCTAGCTTCTGACATAAAATACATTTTCTGTAGCTCACATATATTGCCTTGGTAATTATCTAAGGGTGAAATTCCGGCACCTCCAATAATTTCATTTCCATCCTCAACCACAAAATAGGCCTTCTTTGGTTTATTATAAGTTTCCGTCATACAATCTAAAGCCTCATCTTCATAAGCTGTACCAACCTTTGGCACACCCATTTCTATTAGAACAGAACGAATCGCTTTCGCAATTTTTGGATTGTCTTCTAGTTCAATTTCTCGAATAACAATAGTATCTTTACGCACTTAATTTATGATTTTTACACTGAATTTATTTCGGTATGAAGATAGAGATAATTCCTATTTTATGCTTAAAAGATTTTTATTCATTTCGTTATTTTTTACACTAGTTTTCAACTGTACTGTAACAGAACAACCAGAATTTGTTGGACTAGAAAACATTAAGGTTGTAAACTCAACGATTCAATCGATTACACTTAGTGCAGATGCCTTGTTTAATAACCCTAATGATGTTGGCGGTGTTTTAAAGACAGACGATTTAAAAGTTTACATTAACGATACTGAAGTAGCTACAGTTGTAGCTGATGAATTTGATGTGCCTTCGAAAGAGAATTTTAAAATACCGCTTATAGTCACAGTTGCAACCGATAGCCTTATAGATAAGAAAAGCCTTGATGGTTTATTAGGTAGTTTAATTTCGCAACGCTTAAAAGTGCAATATAAAGGTAATATTAAGTATAAAGTCTTTGGCTATTCATCTACTTACTCAGTAGATGAAACCCAAGAACTAAAAATTAAACTATAGATTGCAAATACACGAATTCTATATAAAGCGTTGTTTACAAATTGCTAAAAACGGTTTGGGTACGACACGACCAAATCCTATGGTTGGTGCTGTTATAGTATGTGATAACAAAATTATTGGTGAAGGTTTTACAAGCTTCTACGGAAGTAATCATGCCGAAATAAATGCTATAAATTCAGTTATTGATAAAGCTTTATTAACCAAAAGCACGTTATATGTTACTTTAGAACCATGCAGTCATTTTGGCAAAACACCTCCTTGTAGTGATTTAATTGCAAAACACAAGATCCCTAAAGTCGTAATAGGCTGTATTGATCATAATCCTGAAGTTGCTGGTAAAGGCATTGCTAAACTACAAGCTTCAGGCTGTGATGTTACTGTTGGCGTTTTGGAAGCCGAGTGCAAAACCCATCACAAACGCTTTTTTACTTTTCATAACAAAAAGCGTCCTTACATAATATTAAAATGGGCAGAAACTAAAGATGGTTTTATTGCTCCAAATACTAAAAACGAACAAAAACCAGTTTGGATTACTAATACTTACTCGCGTCAACTCGTTCATAAATGGCGCACTGAAGAACATGCTATTTTAGTTGGGACCAATACAGTTTCAGAAGACAACCCTAGTTTAACGGTTAGAGATTGGGCTGGTGAAAATCCAATTAGAGTTGTTTTAGATCGAGAATCGAAATTAAATTCTGATTTCAATGTATTTAATGATGATGGCAAAACATATAGAATTACTAATAGAGAAATTGATTTTAATAAACCAATTGCTATTCAAATTGCTGATATATTATATAAAAGGAATATAAACTCTGTTATTATTGAAGGTGGCTCACAAACGCTTCAAACATTTATAAATGAAGGGCTTTGGGATGAAGCGAGAGTTTTTATTGGTATTACTGAATTTAAGGACGGTACAAATGCACCAAAACTTAATGGAATATTAATTTCTGAATCTAAATTTAAAAGTGATTTATTAAGAGTTTATGCAAAAGATTAAAACACTGATATTCGATTTTGGAGATGTCTTCATAAATTTAGACAAGCAAGGAGCGCAACAAAACGCCTTAGATCTTTTTAGCTTAGAAACTTTTGAAGACGATATGCTTGCAACTAATATTCAATATGAAATTGGTAAAATCTCGACTTCAGAATTTATTAAATTTTACAAATCGAGATTTCCTAATTTAAGTGAAACCAATATTATTGATGCTTGGAACTATATTATTAAAGATTTTCCTGAATACAGACTAAATTTTATTAAAGATTTGGCTCAAAAGAAAGAATTTAAGTTAATTCTATTGAGTAACACTAATACTATGCATATTAACTTTATAAAAGAGAATGTCTCATTTTACCAAGATTTTAAAAACTGCTTTGATACGTTCTATTTATCTCAAGAAATTCATTTAAGAAAACCAAATGCAACCATTTTTGAATTTGTACTAAACGAAAATGACTTAATCTCAAATGAGTGTCTATTTATAGATGACACTAAAGACAATACAGCTACTGCAGAACAATTAGGTTTCCATGTTTGGAATATTAACGAAACCAAAGAAGATGTCATCAATCTATTCGAAATTAAAAAAGATCTCTTTTGATATTCCTTCTGCTCAGTATACTATCATCAACCGGAATCTTTGTGCTATTCAAACTTTTTAGCAAGTACAAGATAAATACATTACAAGCTATTGTTGTTAACTACGTTACTGCCTTTACAATTGGCATGTTGCTTTACAACGGACAGATAACACCGATAGAAATAGTGAATGCAGATTGGTTTTTCGCTGCATTTGGTTTAGGCTTTTTGTTTATAGCTATATTTAACGTAATGGCACTTACTGCACAGAAAAACGGCCTTTCTGTCGCTTCAGTAGCTAGTAAAATGAGTGTAATTATCCCTATACTATTTGGAATTTATGTCTATAACGAAAGTGTAGGCTTTCTAAAAATTTCAGGAATTATATTAGCCTTAATCGCCGTGTACCTAACTTCTGTAAAACCAAAAGATACTACCAATTTAACCAAATCTATTTACCTGCCAGTTTTGCTCTTTATTGGGTCTGGCATCATAGACACCACTGCAAATCATTTTGCACCAAAAGACTATATGCCATTATTTTTAGCTTCAATTTTTGGCATAGCTTCAATTATTGGTTTCATTATTTTAAGTTATAAATCCATTAAAACTAAGACTCACTTTAAATTAAAAAGTGTACCATTCGGAATTGCACTTGGCATCGTTAATTATTCTTCAATGTATTTTCTTTTAAAGGCATTACGTGTTGATGGTTTTGAAACTTCTTCAATATTCACCATAAATAATGTTGCTATAGTTGCGATCTCTACATTAATAGGCTTGCTATTATTTAAAGAACAAGTTTCAATGAAAAACTGGATTGGTATTTTCATTGCTATAATTTCGATTATATTAGTAACGCTTACATAATGAAAACTAAAGACACTTATAATACTATTATTAAGCCTGCTAAAGGCGAACTCTTTAAAGTTAAGAATAGTAAATTCTATGGCTACGTTTTCCCTGTGACAAATGAAGAGCAAATAAAATCGCATTTAGAAACCTTAAAAAAAGAGCATTATTCTGCCAGACATTGGTGTTATGCCTATCAAATAGGTACGGAAACTTTTAAATTTAGAGCAAATGATGATGGTGAACCTAATAATTCTGCAGGAATGCCTATTTACGGACAGATTCAATCTTTTGTTGTCACCAACATTCTAATTATAGTTGTTCGTTATTTTGGAGGTGTAAAACTTGGAGTTGGCGGCCTAATTAACGCTTACCGAACAGGCGCACAATTAGCCTTAGAATCTGCAGAAATAGTAGAGAAAACTATTAACAAATCATTTCAACTCAATTTTGAATATAAAAATATGAGTAAAGTGATGCGATTATTAAAAGAAAATCAGGTAGAAATCACAAATCAGACGTTAGAACTTAATTGTTTGTTAGAAATCTCTGTCAGAAAAGGTAACAGTTCTAAAATTCTTCAACTGTTTAATCATTTTTTTGGTGTAGATATAAGTGAATTATAACGAATAATTTCGCAGTTTATCTAAAAGATATTTTGGACAACGCGTCGGCCGATCTCGTTTCATATCTATAAATGCAAGAATTGTATTACCAGTTGCGAGCAAAACATCAGATTCATTACGCAATTCATAGTTAAATTCTATTGACGCTGTTGGCATCTTTTTGAGTGATGTTTTTACTTTAAGCAGATCATCATAACGTGCTGAATTTTTGTAATTTATAGACAACGAGATTACAGGCAACATAATCCCTTCTGCTTCCATACCACTGTAATTCAGCCCAAACTCGCGTAACCACTCGGTTCTACCAACTTCAAAATAGACAGCGTAATTAGCATGGTACACAACACCCATCTGGTCTGTCTCGCCATAGCGAACTCTAATTTTTGTTTCGTTAAAATTCATATAATTGGGTTTATTTAGGAAAAAATCCGTAATTTTAAAATGTTTTAAACATGAGGAAAAAATTCTAAATATTCAACGATATTATATTTTTTTTTTAAGAAATTTGTTCACATATTTGTCCTGTTCAAAACAACGAGAGAATCCTAATTCTCTTTTTTTTTTGCGAATCTAACTAACGACTAAAAATTTAACTCAACGAATGGAGATCACAGCGCAATCTGTATGGAGTAATTGTCTCGCCTTTATAAAAGATAATATACAACCTCAAGCCTACAAAACTTGGTTTGAACCTATAGATGCTGTTAAAATTTCTGGAAATGCTTTAAGCATACAAGTTCCAAGTAAATTTTTCTACGAATGGTTAGAAGAACATTACGTTAAAATCTTAAAAGTATCATTAACCAAAGAGCTTGGTAAAGACGCTAAGTTGGTTTACGTTATTAAGATGGAAAACACCTATGGGAACAAACAACCTTTTACGGAGAAAATTCCTAGTTCTAACAGAACTGCAGTGAAGTCTCAAGATGTTGATGTTCCTTTTAATAACAAAAGCCCAGAATTAAAGAATCCATTTATAATACCTGGTATTAGAAATGTAAAAATTGAATCTCAGCTTAATCCAAGCTATAGTTTCGAGAATTTCTTAGAAGGAGACTCTAATAGATTGGCCAGAAATGCAGGTATTGCAGTAGCAAACAAGCCTGGTGGCACCTCCTTTAATCCGCTATTAATATTTGGTGGTGTTGGTTTAGGAAAAACACATTTAGCGCATGCCATTGGTGTTGATATTAAAGATAAATACCCAGAGAAAACTGTGTTGTATATCTCTGCAGAGAAGTTTACACAGCAGTATATAGATTCTGTAAAGAAAAATAATAGAAATGATTTTATTCACTTCTATCAAATTATAGATATTCTTATCATCGATGATGTACAGTTCTTATCTGGTAAAACTGGCACACAAGATGTATTCTTCCATATATTCAACCATTTACATCAAAACGGAAAGCAAGTTATTTTAACGAGTGATAAGGCTCCTGTAGATATGCAAGATATTGAACAACGTTTATTATCTCGTTTTAAATGGGGACTTTCTGCTGAATTACAAACACCAGATTTTGAAACTAGAGTTTCTATTTTAAAGAATAAGCTTTACAGAGATGGTGTAGAAATGCCAGAAGATATTGTTGAATATGTTGCAAAACATATTAAAACAAACGTTAGAGAACTCGAAGGTGCTATTATTTCTCTAATTGCACAATCTTCTTTTAATAAAAAAGAAATTACAATAAACCTAGCTAAAGATATTGTAGAAAAGTTTGTAAAGAATACTAAACGTGAAGTTTCTATAGATTACATTCAAAAAGTCGTTTCAGATTACTTTCAGATGGATGTTGGCACACTTCAATCTAAAACTCGTAAACGACACATTGTACAAGCACGTCAGCTCGCTATGTTTTTTGCTAAAAAATACACAAAAGCATCGCTTGCAAGTATTGGTTCTCAAATAGGACAACGCGATCATGCTACTGTGTTACACGCTTGTAAAACTGTTGATAATTTATCTTCTACAGATAAGCAGTTTAGAAAATATGTTGAAGACTTATCTAAAAAGCTAGCGCTTTAATCACTTTATTATGACTCGTCTTTTAATGGTGTGCCTTGGTAACATTTGCCGTTCACCATTGGCTCATGGTATATTACAATCTAAACTTTCTGAAAGAAATTTTTATGTAGATTCTGCTGGCACAGCTACTTATCATATAGGTAATTCTCCTGATTATCGCTCTATAGAAGTAGCTAAAAAAAATAACATTGACATTAGCACTCAAAGCGCTAGACAATTTAAAGTTTCAGATTTTGATACCTTTAATTATATCTACGCCATGGATCAGTCTAATTACATAAACATTATAAGTTTAGCAAGAAACAATGACGATATAGGAAAGGTTAAATTATTCTTAGAAGAGAATACTTCTATTTCTAATAAAAATGTTCCTGACCCTTATTATGGTGATAGCACAGACTTTGAAACGGTTTTCAGTTTAATCGAGGTAACTTCAGAATTAATTGCCAAAAAATTAAAACGTGTTCAATTGTAACACATTTCTTACTGTAAGCTTGTTTTTTGTATTTTAGTAGCTTAAAAATCTTTAAGATTCTAACATGAAAACTTTCACCACGCTATTCTTTAGCTTATGCTTTGTATTTTCCTTTTCTTTATACTCACAAACTATAATAACTGAACTTTTTGCAAATGGTTTTAGTAGTCCGGTAGATATTCAAAATGCTGGAGATTCCCGCCTTTTTATTGTTGAACAAAATGGTGTTATTAAAATATTAAATGAAAATGGTACTACTAATACTACACCTTTTTTAGATATTGACAGCCAGGTTTCTTCAGGCGGTGAGCGTGGTTTGTTAAGTGTGGCATTTCACCCAGAATATGCAACCAATGGTTATTTTTATGTGAATTTTACAGATAATAGTGGCGCAACACAAATATCTCGTTTTACTGTAAATGCTACAGATCCAGATATTGCTGACGTTTCAACGCAACTGAACCTTTTAAATATACCTCAGCCATTTAGCAATCATAACGGAGGTTGTATTGAGTTTGGACCAGACGGATACTTGTATATTGGAACTGGAGATGGAGGAGCTGGTGGTGATCCAGGTAATAGATCACAAAACCTACAAGAATTACTTGGTAAAATGCTGCGTATTGATGTTAATACAACTTCTGGAGGTAATAATTATGGCATTCCAGCTGACAATCCTTTTGTTAGTAACGCATCAGCTTATGATGAGATTTGGGCTTATGGTTTAAGAAATCCTTGGCGTTTTTCATTTGATACTACTACAAACAATCTTTGGATAGGTGATGTGGGCCAAAATTCTACTGAAGAAATTGATCGTGTAAGTATATTAACTAATGGTTACAACTTCGGATGGCGTTGTTATGAAGGAAGTGATCCATTTAATACTACAGGTTGTCCTAATGCTTCTACTTTAGTGTTTCCTGTAGCAGAATATCCTATTCCACCTTGTTTTTGCAATGTAGTTGGCGGCTATATGTATAGAGGTTCCATGTATGCAGATTTGCAAGACACATACATTTTTGCAACTACAGGAGATGGCACAATAAGTACTTTAGATGCAGCTGACACTTTAGTTAATCATGGTAGTTATGGAGGTACTTGGGTCTCATTCGGTGAAGATATTAACAAGGAACTTTACATTGCAGATATTTCTGGTGGCATCTATAGAATTCAAGGAGCTGTATTATCTACTTCAGAATTTAATTTAGAGAATTCATTAATAATCAATCCTAATCCTGCTTCAGAAAATATAAAAATTAGTACAGTACAAAACAATAAGCTTAATGCTATTACCATCTTTGATATTAAAGGTAATACTATTTATACTGAAAAAAATATTTCAATTTTAGAAAAAGAAATTTTGGTTAATTCATTTAGTGCTGGTTTATATATTGTGAAAGTTACTACCCAAAATGGTAACCAAATTTCTAAAAAGTTAATTATCAACTAAAATGCACACATCAAAAGGTTCTTTATACCTTATACCAACCCGATTAGGTGACAATCCACCATTAGAAGTTTTACCAATTTCAATAAAAAAAATAATTGAGACCATTGATTATTATATTGTTGAAAACGAAAAATCAGCACGTCGTTTTATAAAACGTGTGTCTCCAAACAAATCGCAACCTTCATTAAAATTAAAAATACTCAATAAATATACAACTGAGGCAGAGCTTAACACTTACTTAAACATTTGTTTAGAAGGAGTTTCCGTTGGCTTACTATCTGAGGCTGGTTGTCCTGCAATTGCAGATCCTGGAGCTGACATCGTAAGTTTAGCTCATCAAATGGATATACAAGTTGTGCCACTTGTAGGACCATCTTCTATAATTTTAGCTTTAATGGGTTCTGGCATGAACGGTCAGAGCTTTACTTTTAATGGTTATTTACCAATAGACAAGAGCGAAAGAAAATCTAAACTAAAGGCTTTAGAGCGCTTATCTTCAGAACATAATCAGGCTCAGATTTTTATAGAGACACCATACAGAAACATGAAGATGTTAGAAGATTTAGCCAATACATTACAACCAAACACCAAAGTCTGCGTAGCGTGTGATTTAACATTACCAACAGAGTTTATAAAAACGAAAACTGCAAAAGATTGGAAACACAATAAAGAAGATCTTCACAAGAGACCTGCGATATTTATAATTCAGAAAGATTAAAGTATAGCCTTAGCTTTTTTATTCGGAGAAACAAATGATGTGTCGTAACCTGAAAACTTTCTCATATAGTGCTTAACAGTAGACCCGTAAGCATCAGAAAAATTATTACCTCCATAACTACGTAAAAACTTTTTAACACTACCAGGACCAGCCAAATGCGCTGCAGCCAAAATACCAGATTCTGTTATTTTCACACCACCTATTAGTTTGCCTTCAAAACGTTTAATATCTTTTCTAAGCACCCATTTATTACGCTCAGCATTTGCTATAAACGCTTTTTCCTGTAATTCTGGGTTATATAGAAATTGATTTGGGTTATATATTCCAATGACCTTTAAAGTCTCTGAACCAAACTGATATTTACCTAAATAACCTAAAGTGTTAACCGTAAAATAATCTCCTCTAGATTCTTTAAATGCTAATGCTTCTTTAAAGCCTTCAAAAGATTTTCCTAAATGAGGCGTAAACATATTTTGCCTTTTAGTCTGCTCATTTGCAACCAATGCCAAATCTTGTGAAATATTATAATTAAGTTCTAATCCTTCTGTAGAGTATTTATCTAGATTAAGAGTCGAATCTGGATACAATGCTAACGCAATGAGTAAACAGATTGTAAAAGGTAAAATAAAATTCTTAACGCTACTTTTAATCATAACAGCTAACCTTTTATAGTAACACATTTTTCTAAAAAATAGCCTTACTAAATTCGCGTGCAAATATACGACTTATTTTTATATATTGAAAATCAACCAATTAAGTGTTAAAAAATTAACTTAAAAGTAGATATAGTGCCATTTTATCAGTCCATTGTCATTCAATTCTAGAGTAGGAAAAGGAATCTTAATTACGTTTAAAACGTTAAAAATGGTTTTTAAGACGTGAGAATTTGTTTTAATTCGGTTTAAATCGATATCTAAACTTAGATAGTATTGACGCGTTCTATTCTGATTTAAATATAACGGATCATTAGGTTCACCTGTTAGCATTCCATCTGCTCCATAACCAAAAGCAAGATTTAACCAATTAGGAATACTTTCGGTTTTTAAAAATGAATTTAAATTAGCACTCAACCAATACGTTTGTCCATTATAATCTTTTAAAAACTCTTCAGAAAAACCATTGCCTAATTTATCTGGACGTTGCTTTGCAAATTTGGTGCTATGAAAAGAATATTTTAAAAGAATTCGCTGTTCTTGCCACAACAATTCTTGACCAGCATATAATCCTGTTCCTGCGACGTTTGCTGCCATATCTGTCCATGAAAATCCCCATTCTTCAGAAAAACCATCCATAACCTCTACAGCCGTTAAAAACCCAAGACCTAAAGTAGAGCCATATAGAAGCTGGTCTTTTTGGTTAACTCCAGCCCATTTTAATGTATTGGCACCAATACTACCAAGTTGATAAGATGAAAAGACATGACCCATTTTATCCATCTGTAACCATTCTCCACTATCATTTATAGTTTTAAAACTAGAACGTGGATAATCTGCATACCATAATTGATTTAATCCAATTAGTGTGGCTGTAGCTAATGTAGCTTCAGTGATAATAAGACCATTTCTTCTCTGTTTATTTAAAGAATCACTTGGCTTTAAAAACTGATTGAATTTAGATTGCGAAAAAAGTGAACTGCTTATTAACAGAATTACAACTAGATGGTAATAGAACCATTTCAAACCTTACCTCTTTATACCTTGAGAAGATAAATATCTATGATATTCCCTTGCATTTACATTATGTTGCCCTAAAGTCTTAGCAAACTTATGATAGCCTATTCGCTTAGCGTTTGCAACCATATAGAGGTATTTATGATTTTCGTAATTCAATACAGCGTTTATAGCCGACAAGTCTGGCATAGCAATTAAACCTGGTGGTAGTCCAGAATTTTTATAGGTATTATATGGTGAATCAATATCCATATGCACATTTAAAACACGTCTTATTACTGAGTTCTTATATTTTGGCAATTGATATGCTGCAAACTTCAATGTAGGGTCAGCCTGCAAAGGCATACCTATTCTTAATCTATTGAGATATAAACCAGCTACTCTAGGTTGCTCGTCTTTTTGCTTCGATTCTTCATAGACTATAGATGCCAAAGTCATAACTTCGTTTGGTGTAAGTTTCAATTTTTCAGCTTTTGCTTTTCTTGCATCTGTCCAAAAACGAGAGTATTCTTTTAACATTTTATCTCTAAAGCTTTCAGCAGACGTATTCCAGAACAATTCATAGCTATTTGGCAAATACATACCTAATGCTGTAGCTTTAGAAAATCCATTTTTACTTAAAAACGATTCGTCTGTCATTGCCTTAAGTAAAGACAAACTATCCGTTTCAATTTGAGTACTTATTCTTCCTGCTAAATCCGTTAAACTGTTTTGATTATTAAATGCTACTTTAATTGGTAGATTTTTACTTCTAATAGAATTAATAATGTCATTATTACTCATACCTTTTGTAATAGAAAATCGTCCTGCTTTAATATTTGAAGTGTATTTTTTCTGACTTGCCAGAGCATCAAACGTATCTATATCATCTAGAAGTGGAATTAATTGCTCTCTAACCTGGTTATAGCCAGCATCTGTTGGCACATAAATATATGCTGTTTCATTATTGAACTTAGTGTTAGGTTGAAACATGGCACTGTAAATATAATATGCCACAGCACCAAAGATGACAAGACCAATTAGAGCAATAGCCCAAAGAATTTTTTTAATATACATAGTTAATCGTTGATTCGTTGCAATACATATTCATTAGAGTATTGATTACCATCAAAACTCCAATCTTTTTTTAATCCAATTTTTTTAAATCCGTTGCCTTCAAATAAATTTAAACTCGCTAAATTATCTTCAGCAATATTAGCATAAACTTGATGTAAATGTAAAGTTTCAAAACAGTATATTGTTAAAAGTTCTAATGCTTCTTTTCCGTAACCTTTATTTCGTTTTACTTCATCCTGAATTAGAATTCCAATACCTGCTCGTTTATTTTTTATGTCGAATTCAAAAACATCAATTAATCCAATGGTTTCCTTATTCGTTTTACAAATTGCCAATCGCAATTGCTTTGCTTCAAAAATATCTTGTTGAGCGTTTTCGAGATATTGCTTTATTAAAAATCTTGAATATGGTGTTTGTGTATCGCTAAGTTCCCAAAGCGACATATCGTTTTCTATCTCATAAACAAAATCTAAGTCTTCTGGCTCTAAAGCTCTTAAATAGATATGTTTTCCTTTTAGTGTTACCATTCTATTTCGCCTTTAAATACTTGCTGAGCTGGTCCAATTAACCAAATGTCATTATAGCAATCGTTATCAACATTAAAGGTAACTCTTAAGCTACCACCCAAAGTTTGAATAAAAATTTCAGAAGATTTAGTTTTACCACTACTATACATAGCTAAAGCCACAGCTGTTACTCCTGTGCCACAAGATAAAGTTTCATCTTCCACTCCTCGCTCATAAGTTCTAACACCAAAAGTGTCAGTAAGAATTGGCATTACAAAATTTACATTTGTACCAGCCATATTATAAGGCTCGCCATATCTTATTCTTTTACCATTTTCTTTAACATCAAAATCTTTAAGACTATCGACTACCTCCACATGATGTGGAGAACCTGTATCTAAAAACAAATGGTTTTCAAAAGTTTCAACTTTAGAAACATCTTGCATTTGTATGTGCACAATATCATTTTCTATTTTCGCATTATGAAGACCGTCTATTGCCAAAAATTCAGTTGTATTTTCAATAACACCCATAAATTTTGCAAAAGCAATAATACATCTTCCTCCATTACCACACATGCTACTTTCGTTGCCATCTGCATTAAAATAGACCATCTTAAAATCTAAATTTTTGTCATTTTCTAATAGAATAAAACCATCTGCACCAATGCCAAAACGTCTGTCGCATAATTCTGCAATACGCTTGGTATCGTTTTTGTTTATTTCTTGCAAACGATTATCTACAATTATAAAATCGTTTCCTGTGCCTTGATATTTATAAAATGTCATTGTCATAATTAAGAAACAAATATAAGAATAATAGGCTGTAATAAGGCTTGTTAAAACGTCGTTAAATTTGACGTTAAATAGTAGTTAAATTGAAAATTGAATTCAATAAATCTCTAATTTTAATCGTTATCTAAAATAAATAGTTAAACTTAAATTATGAAGAAGATTCTAACATTAATATTTGTTTCGGCATTAGGTGGTTTATTAACCTTAGGAGGATACAAACTTTTTGTCGAAGGTAGTAAAAAACAAATGGCGGTTGAACAGTCATCAGATTTTCCTGTATATATTCCAACAAACACTTCTAATGTAGTAAATAATACGACCGCTATTACACCAAATTTTATTGAAGCAGCAGAAAAATCATTAGATGCCGTTGTACATGTTAAAAATACATCGATTGTTAACGCACCAACGACAATGCAAGATTTGTTTTATGGTCGTAGTTCACAACGCGCGCAAGTTGGTACTGGTAGTGGAGTTATTATTTCACCTACAGGCTACATCATCACTAATAATCATGTTATTAAAAGCGCCAATGAAATTAGCATTACGTTAAACAACAATAAAGCATATATGGCAGAATTAATAGGCACAGACGAAGCCACTGACATTGCTTTACTAAAAATTGAAACTGAAGAAGATCTGCCTTTTATGGCTTTTGGAGATTCAGATAATGCAAAAATTGGCGAATGGGTTTTAGCAGTGGGTAATCCTTTTAATTTAAACTCAACAGTTACAGCTGGCATTATTAGTGCTAAGTCTAGGGATCTATCTGGGAAAAACTTGCAATCATTTATTCAGACAGATGCAGCTGTAAACCCTGGGAATTCTGGAGGTGCATTGGTAAATACTAGTGGAGATCTAATTGGTATTAACACAGCAATTTCATCACGTACTGGTTCTTATATTGGGTATTCGTTTGCTGTGCCAAGTAATATTGCTCGCAAAATTGTAAACGATATTATGGAATATGGCAATGTGCAAAACGGTATTCTTGGTGTTGTCGGTGGAGCACTAAATAGCAGGTCTGCAGAAGAATTGGGTACAAATATTACAGAAGGTTTTTATGTAAATGAGGTACAAGAAAATACAGGAGCAGAAAAAGCAGGCATACAATCTGGCGATATCATTAGAAAAATAGATGGTATAGAAATTAATAAATTCTCTGACCTAACAGGTTACTTAAAAACTAAAAGCCCAGATGATGTGGTTAACATTACCTTACTAAGAAATGGTGATGAAGAAGTTTTACCTGTAACTTTATTAAAACCATCTACCTATGTTATTGAAACCATTGGTTTTATAAAAAATGCTTCTGAGAAAGAATTAGAGAACTTTAATGCAGAATATGGTGTAAAGATTATAAAATTTGACGAAAAGTATAAACCTTATTGGAACCGCAATGGTGTTGAGGAAGGTAGCATTGTAACTAGAATTAACGGCAAAAAAATATATTCTGTTGATGATGCCCAAAATGTTTTAAAAACAAGAGATTATAATAATCCTCTTCAAATTGAAATTATAAATAAAGATGGTGAAAAAGTGATTTACAATTTTAGATAAAAAACATTAAATAAAACTAAAAGGACCTTTCAAAGTAATATTCTTTGAAGGGTTTTTATTTTCGATAAAAAGTGTTACGAAAACGTTTGAAATATGTATTTTTGCGCAAAATCTAAAAATCACTAAACCAAAAACAAATGGGTTTAAACGACACTTACGAAAAAGAGTTAGCGTTTCAGGCAGATCGTCGCAGAGCAACGGTAGAATTTATTAAAATTGTTAGCGACTTATGGTACGATAAGTCTATTGAGCTTGTCATCTTTAGAAATCAATTAATTGATAGAAATGTGAGCGAAATTTTAAATCTGCACGAGTATGCAGGTGAATTTGTTCAGAAACCAATTTCTATTTTCGATTCAGTTGAGATTGCTCAAGCAATTAGTGCTTTAGACTTGCCTCCTGCTAAACTAGACATCGGGAAATTAACATACGAGTTTCATTTAGAAGATCAGAAATACAGCAATGCTACGGCATTTGTTTCTTCAAAATTAGGTAGTGCTAAAAACAATATAAGCATTAAACCTAAAGACGTCGTTCTTTATGGTTTTGGCAGAATTGGTAGATTAGTTGCCCGCGAATTAATGACAAGAACAGGAAAAGGCAACCAATTACGATTAAGGGCTATTGTTACCAGAGGAGATATTAATGAAACTGTTTTAGAAAAACGTGCATCACTATTAAGAAACGATTCTGTTCATGGAGATTTTTCTGGTATGGTAAGTACTGATCTAAAAAACTCTGCACTGATTATCAACGGAACTACTGTTAATATCATTTCGGCTAACGCGCCAGAAGATATTGATTACACAAAATATGGCATAAAAAACGCCTTAGTTATTGATAATACTGGTGCTTTTAGAGATAAAGAAGCATTAAGTAGGCATTTAAAAGCTAAAGGTGTAGATAAAGTTTTGTTAACTGCACCAGGAAAAGGCATCCCGAATATTGTACATGGTGTTAATCATACAGAACACAATCCCGATAAGGTTAACATTTTCTCTGCAGCTTCTTGCACAACAAATGCCATTACACCAATCTTAAAAGCTGTTGAAGATTCTTTCGGAATTAAGACAGGTCATTTAGAAACCATTCATGCTTACACTAACGACCAGAATTTAGTAGATAACTTTCATAGTAAATACAGACGAGGTCGTGCTGCTGGTTTAAACATGGTTATTACAGAAACCGGTGCAGGTAAAGCTGTAAGTAAGGCATTACCATCTCTTGAAGGCAAACTAACTTCTAACGCAATTAGAGTACCAGTACCAAACGGTTCTTTGGCAATTCTAAGCTTAGAATTAAAAACCAAAACCTCTATTGATAGCATGAATACCATAATGAAAAAATATGCACTAGAAGGAGATTTAGTAGAACAAATTAAATACGAAATGAGCGATGAATTGGTATCTAGCGATATCGTTGGCAGCTCAGCACCATCAATCTACGATAGTAAAGCTACTATTGTAAGAACAGATGGAATGAATGCTATTTTATATATATGGTACGATAATGAATATGGTTATAGCCAACAGGTTATAAGATTAGCAAAATATATTTCTAAGGTAAGACGCTATGCTTATTATTAGAATTCTTGAAAAAGAAAAAGAAGAAATCTTGTCTTACAGCAAGATTTTTTTTATTTTATCTAAAATACTTTTGGTTATATCTTCTCATAAAATTTTAGACGTATATAAATAGTCGCTCGTAATTGTGAGGCTATTTGTTTAGTGATTTTTAATGTTATGCATATAAAATTATTATCTTGGCATACAATTAAACGAACCAAAAACAAAATTACATCTAAGATGAAATTCTTAACCAAAGCCGCTGTAATTCTTATAGTTATATGTAGTTTACATACGACCCAAGCCCAAGCCGTAAAAACACAGGAAGATAAATTATCTCTTAATAATGGCACAATAGATAACCAGTTTGAGTTTGTTATTAGACGCTCTAATAGCTGGCAAGACTATAAAACTGTAAAAAAGACATGGTTATATGCTTTAAAAGTGCATACCTTGGATTCTTTAAAAGCGGTACATAAAAATTTAGCAGACACAAAAGCGGTTGTTAACTCACAAACTAAAGAGATTTCTAGTTTAAAAGCGAGTTTAGCGGATACGCAATCTACACTAAGTTTTACAAATGAAGAAAAAGATAATATTTCTTTGTTTGGCATACTAATGAGCAAGGCAAGTTATAAGATGTTAATGTGGAGCATCTTAGCAGGTTTATTAGCATTATTGTTAATATTTATTTATAAATTTAAAGGGAGTAATTCTGCAACTAGAGAAGCTAAGCATAAACTCAGTGAAGTAGAATTAGAGTTTGAAGAACACAGACGTAACGCTTTAGAGCGGGAGCAAAAAGTGAGACGTCAATTACAAGATGAATTAAATAAACAGAAACCTTAAAGTCTTTAATAATCTTACAT
>NZ_CAXBGB010000030.1:0-31855 GCF_963975125.1 uncultured Winogradskyella sp.
CATTATACTCAATAGTCTCTTTCCCCCAACATGTCCAAAAAAACAAAAAGATAATTAAAATATTGAAAATAATAAACCCAATAATCAATAAGACATTAATGGAATACCAAAATGAAAACTTTGAATACTCATCAAGACCACGATAAGTTCTAATAATATGAAACGGTGTAAGCACAGCCATGATTGAAGAAAAAATATAAAAGAAACCTGTCTTCTTAGATGGCATAATAATTTTAGTTACATCTTTTTCATTAAATATTTTTGCTCTATCGTAATATAACATACAGTAGTTAAGCTGTTCTGGTTGCGTTAAGGATTGAACGGTTTGTTTAAGCTCCTCGCAGAGAGCGAGTAGTGAAAGCCTGACCTACTTTTGTCATTAAAACAAAAGTAGGTAACGCCATTATTAAATTACCCTAACAAATCGTCATCGTTAGCCTCTGGTTTTGGGTCGCCTGCTGGCTCTCCTCCTCCATCACCTGATGGTGCATTTGCATCTGCAGCGTAATAATCTTCAAAAATTTCTTTCATGTCGATACCATAACGTTCTGCAAAATTCTTTTGAATATCTTTATCCTTCTCACGAATTTCTTGTAGAGCTTCAGCATAACTACCGTAAACACCTTGCATTACTTTTTCGTGAACCGGAATATTATCCATCATTTCTTGACGTGCTTTAGCACTTGCAGTATGCATTGCTGCTAAAGTTTCACCAATGTGCTCATCGGTTTTAACACCTAAGTGTTCTAAAATAGCAGCAAACTCTTGATCTGTACGTGCTTTTAATGCTACGATGTAACCATCGTAATATTTAAGACGCTCATCAGTATCACTTTTTAATTTAGCTCGATGTGTTTGTAAATTACTACGTAACGAGGTTAATACCTTAATCGTTAAGTTGTGCTTGTGTACAAAACTGTCTTTAGAAGCAGCTAGTGTTGTATAGGCGTTCTTAAGACCTTCTAACTCTTCAACTTTTTGCTCTAGTGTGGTTACTTTTCCTAATGCTTTAGAATATTCTTCTGACTGTTTATCAGCAACTTCCTCTAAAGCTTGACGTGCTTGTTTTAGTAAAGCATATTGCTCTTCGAGCTTATCTTCTACCTCTTTTTTCTTTTGAAGTGCTTTTGTATGATTATTACTAGCTTCTACAATAGCTGTTTTAAGACTTTCTTCAACTTCTTTAATTTCGAGTTCTCTATCTTTTAAACGCTTAATTGCTGCTTGACTCTTAAATGACAGTTCGTTTAACAATGTTTGAACATCTGCAGTTTCAATACGTTGTTGAAACATGGCTTTTGCCTTGTTATCTGCAGCATCACGTACTTTTTGTGCATCTTTTAATTCGTCTTCAGCAGCTTTAATTTTACTTTTTCTTCCCCAAAGGTTATTCCACCACGTATCTGGTTTGTTATTTGCATCTTCAAGCTCAACTTTAGCACGTTCTAAACGCTTTATTGCATCATCGATGATTTTTTGTTCAGCAGCATTTAAAGCCGAAAAGCCTTCGAACATAATACCAACTTCATCTTGATAGTCTGTTAAATCCTTAATAGCATCTAGTAAAGTAGATCTGTCCTTTTCTGCCATATCTACAACATTGTCTAATGTTGCGTTTAATATTTTCTGACGACTTTCTGGATCATCCTCTTGAGCCAATTTAGACTTCATTTGGTCTATGGCTTTTCCCCAGTTTACATCTACTTTTTCAGCTTTTTCTTGTGAGCTAGTCTCTAATAAATCAAAATCATCAGACATATTTTATAGTGTTATATAGTTGAACAAATATCGGATAAGCAATTTCGGTAATTTTTTATGACTATAAAAACTTTACCTACTAAATTATAAGTAGCGTTTGTAATAAAATTGTTACAATATTTTAATTTCAAAATACTGTTCAATATCTTTATAAAAACAATAAGCTATGAAATCATCTAAAAATATACTAATAGTGGTTGCTACAGTATTTATAATAAGCTGTAAAAATGAAAAACCAAATTCAGATATAGTAATAATAGAGAAGGAAATAATCACTTCAGAAGTTGTAAAAGTAATTCCGATAAAACATGGTACTTTAATTCTGGAAACAGATACTGAGGTTATGTATATTGATCCTACAGGAGGAGCAGAAGCTTTTAAAGGACAGAAAGCACCAACCTTAGTATTAATCACTGATATTCATGGTGATCATTTAAGTACAAAAACACTTAAGAGTCTTAATCTAAACAAAGCGACTATTATTGCACCTAAAGCTGTTGTCGAAAAACTTTCAAAGGATTTAGGTAAGACCATAATTACTCTGAATAATAATGATGTTTACATCTATAATAACATAAACATTGAAGCTTTGCCTATGTATAACTTAAGAGAAGAGGCATTAAAGTTCCATACAAAAGGGAGGGGAAATGGTTACCTGCTTACAGTAAAAGGTGAAAGGATTTACATTTCTGGTGACACTGAAGATATTCTTGAAATGCGAGGTCTCAAAAGTATAGATAAAGCCTTTGTTTGCATGAACTTACCTTACACAATGACTGTTGAAAGCGCAGCAAGTGCAGTTTTAGAATTTAAACCAAAACGTGTCTTCCCATACCACTATAGAGGTACAGAAGGATTAAGTGATATTGATTTGTTTAAGGAATTAGTGAATAAAGGGGATAAATCTATAAATGTGGTCTTTTTAAATTGGTATTAGTAATTTAAATGTTAAATTTTAAGTTGTTAACAAGTTCTTAAATACTGTATTTAGTCGATAAACAGTGTGTTTTATCGAAGTATTTAATCACTTTGTCGATGAAATATTCAAAAATATATTGTAAATAATTTAAAATTAAGTATTTATCTTTTACTTTTTTTTTATATTAGCGCTATAGAACCCAAATCTAAAATTATTAATAATGTTTAACAACCTGCTTTTTAAGGCTTTAGTCGTGACTACTACACAACTTACAATGATATTAATAGCCGTAGCCTCTATATTTATAGTCTTTATACTTATAGCAATCATTAAGATGTATAAACTTAAGGCAGAAAATAAAAAGCTAATGGAAACAAATGCATTTAAAGATGTTGATGAATCCTATAAAGATTTTACTAGTGGTCATCTTTATGGTGATAATTAATATTAAATTTTATGGAATTAATTTCCACGCTATCTAATATTGTGACTCTTAGCGATTCATCTGAAAAAATTATAACATCCTATCAATAGCAACTTTTACGTTCTGTATTTTATTGATTATAAATTTACTTAAGATTCGTAAACTAAAATCAAGAATAAAACATTTAGAAGACAAATAATATAAATAAAAAAGCCAGCATCTGCTGGCTTTTTTATTTTAGTAGAGTCTCATATAAGTTACCTAACTAACTTTCTATACTTAATACGTTTTGGCATTAAATCACCACCTAAACGTTTCTTCTTATTTTCTTCGTATTCACTAAATCCACCTTCAAAGAAATAGACTTGTGAATCACCTTCAAAAGCTAAAATGTGTGTACATATTCTATCTAAGAACCACCTGTCGTGACTAATTACTACTGCACAACCTGCGAAATTCTCTAAACCTTCTTCTAGTGCTCTTAATGTATTGACATCTAAATCATTAGTAGGCTCATCTAGAAGTAATACATTACCTTCTTCTTTTAGCGTCATGGCTAAATGTAAACGGTTACGCTCACCACCAGAAAGCAGTTTCACTTTCTTATTTTGTTCACCTCCTGAGAAATTAAATCGACTCAAATAAGCTCTAGAATTCACTTCTTTTCCGCCCATCATCACTAGCTCTTGCTCATCGCTAAAGTTTTGCCAAATTGTTTTTTCAGGATCTATATTAGAATGCTTTTGATCTACATAGGCAATCTTTGCAGTTTCACCAACTTTGAATTCACCTTTATCTGGTGTTTCCTCTCCCATTATCATTCTAAAAATTGTCGTTTTACCAGCACCATTAGGTCCAATAACACCAACTATTCCAGCTTGTGGAAGATTAAAGTTTAAATCGTCATATAACAATTTATCATCATAGCCTTTAGCTACACCAATAGCTTCAATGACATTTGTTCCTAAACGTGGACCATTTGGTATATATATTTCTAGCTTCTCATCTAGCTGCTTTTGATCTTGACTCATTAACTTGTCATAGTTCTTTAAACGTGCTTTTTGCTTTGTCTGTCGACCTTTAGCTCCTTGACGTACCCAATCTAACTCCCGCTCTAATGTTTTCTGACGTTTAGAAGCTACTTTGCTTTCTTGTGCCATACGCTTAGATTTTTGATCTAACCAAGACGAATAGTTTCCTTTCCAAGGAATACCTTCACCTCTATCTAACTCTAATATCCAGCCAGCAACATTATCTAAGAAATATCTATCGTGTGTTACTGCAATCACAGTTCCTTTATATTGTGCTAAATGATGCTCTAACCAATGTACAGATTCTGCATCTAAGTGGTTAGTTGGCTCATCTAATAATAGCACATCTGGTTCTTGTAATAATAAGCGACATAAAGCAACACGACGACGTTCACCACCAGAAAGTACACCTATCTTTTTATCACCATCAGGTGTTCTAAGCGCATCCATAGCTATTTCTAGCTTGGTGTCTAACTCCCACGCACCTGCAGCATCTATCTGATCTTGTAGCTCAGCCTGACGATTCATAAGCTTTTCCATCTTATCAGCATCAGAATAGACTTCTTCTAATCCAAATTGGTCATTTATACTGTTGTACTCATCAAGAATCGCAACTGTTTCTGCAGCTCCTTCTCTAACGATTTCCATAACTGTTTTCTCATCATCTAATTTTGGCTCTTGCTCTAAGTAACCTACAGAATAGTCTTGCAGGAAAGTAACATCACCTTGAAAATTTTTATCAACACCAGCAATAATCTTCAGTAAAGTAGATTTACCAGAACCATTAAGACCTAAAATTCCAATCTTAGCTCCATAGAAAAAACTTAGGTATATATTCTTTAATACAGGTGTATTAGCTCCTTGAAAGGTCTTTGTAAGACCAGACATTGAAAAAATTACTTTTTTATCGTCACTCATTATACACGTCCTTTTAAAGCGTTAAACACCCAAGCAACAGCAAAAAAACCAATGCCAACAGCCGCAAAGCCCCAACCTGCAACTTCGTTATATCTAAAAGCACCTAAGCAAATTAATCCAAGTCCTACAATAATCATAATTGTGGTAGCCCAAGCCAACACAGTATTTTTATTCATTGCCATAATCTTATTCTATTTAGTTTTGATAGTTAGTCGAAACACAAATATCGCCATTTTAAATAAAAAAAGCATCCTATATATGGATGCTTTTCGCTATTAATCAATTATAATATAATCTAGCTCATAGGAACTTCTACTATAATCAATTCTGAATTCTTACTTGATTCTATTGAAATAGTATCCGTTTCATAAACACCTATGGCGTCTCTTTTTGAAAGGGAGTTATCCTCAATTTTTATTTCTCCATCAACAACGAAAATGTATAGCCCATTGTTTTCGGACTTTAAACTTAAATCTATAGAATGATTTGAATCTAAATTTGTTTTATAGATATAAGCTTGTTGACTAATTGGCAAGGCATCACCTTCTAATTTATCTTTTGGTGCTACAATTGTTTGCAATGCATTTTTTTTGACTTCTGCCTTAAATGAACGTTGCTCGTAATTTGGCTTAACATTCATTTTCTCTGGTATTATCCATAACTGAAGAAAGTTAACCTCATCTGTTTTGCTGTCGTTAAATTCTGAATGTGACAAACCTGTACCTGCACTCATCACTTGCACTTCTCCTACTTCTATAGCGCGCTTGTTTCCCATATTATCTTTATGAGAAAGAGATCCTTTTAACGGGATGGAGATGATTTCCATGTTTTGGTGTGGATGTGTACCAAACCCCATTTTTGCCTGTACGACATCGTCATTTAGCACTCTTAGCATCCCAAAATTCATTCGTTCTGGATCTTGATAACTCGCAAAACTGAATGTATGATTAGATTTTAACCAGCCATGATCTGCGTAGCCTCTTGTGTCTGCTTTGTGAATTATTGTTTTCATAAAAAAAATGTTTTTTATTAATTTTAATAGACCTGCTAGGTTTAAAAAAACCTAACAGGTCTTTAGATATTTTAACTCGCTGGAAGAAAACCCATTTTACCCATCTGGTAATCACGCATTGCTTCCATTATTTCTGTTTGTGTATTCATTACATACGGTCCATAAGTAGAAACTGGCTCGTTAAATGGTTCACCAGATAAGAATAGCAACAGGCTCTTTTCATCAGCCTCAATTGTAAAATGATCGCCATCCTGATTAAACTGAATCATTTGGTTTTTATTTAGCTCTAAGGTTCTTGCTCCATTCACTTTCACTTTCCCTTTTAAAAGATATAACATCCCTTGATGCGAATCTGGAAAAGATATGGTTTGCTCACCACCTTCTTTTGCTTCAATCATAAAAGTATTAACTGGTGTTTGAGTCGCAATTTTTCCGTAAATCTGATTTAATTCACCAGCTATGATTCTAGTTTCTACTTTACCATCTTCTGAAGTTACAATTCTAAAATCCTCGTACTTAGAATGCTGATAATTAGCTTCAATCATTTTCTTTTTAGCTGGAAGATTTAACCATAATTGAATTCCTTCAATCGTTCCTCCCTTTTTTACAAAATCCTTTGTTGGACCTTCTGCATGAATAATTCCTCTGCCAGCAGTTGTCCATTGCACATCACCAGCTTTTACAACACTATTATTACCTAATGAATCACGATGCAATTGTTCTCCTTGAACCAAAAATGTAATAGGCTCAAAACCTCTGTGTGGATGTGGCCCTAAATCGAACGGATTACTTTTTTCATTGATTTCATAAGGTCCATAGTGATGTAATAGTATAAATGGATCTACCATTTCTATCTGTTGAGTTGGCAATGGTTGACGTAATCTTATTGGTCCCATATTTACCATGTCACTCCGTCCTACTCTTTTTATTGTATTTAGTTTCATATTTTTATTCTTTCATTACAATACTTTCCATGGAAAGTATTTGATTAAAAAAATACGCTTGTATTCCTCTTATTGAGATTCCTGGTTTTGCAGGAATTTATTAACGCATTTTATCAAGCAGGTTACTTAATTCTTCTGCTTCTTGCTCATTTAAATTTTTAAGCAAGTCTTTATTCAAATTCTTAGGAATAGACTTTAATAAATCTTTTCCTTGTTTAGTAATTGCAATCTTAACAACGCGCCTATCATGTTCAGAAGGTAAACGTTCTATATAGTTTTTTGCACAAAGTTTATCCATTAATCGTGTGGCATTTGGAGAACGCTCTAACATTCTGTCTTTAATAGTCTGAACATTTAATGCTTCACCTGCGCCATTTAATATTCTTAGAATATTATACTGCTGTGGAGAAATTCCGAAGTCTTTAAAGAATTCATTTTGACAACTCGTAATCCAGTTGGCTGTATAAATAATGTTTAACAGCGCTTTTACTCTATTGTTTTCAAACTTCGAATTAATATCTTTTTCTAAATCACCCATATTAAAGACTTTCTGTAAACTGTTCTACTTCTTCTAATAATTGATTATTTAATTCTTCGTTAGTAATCTTTCCATCAGAAAAATTATCATCAAAAGATGGTAAACTAAAACTGCCAACTATATTTCCACCCATATATCCAAAACGGCCTTGAGCAATTTCTAAAACTGTTGCTCCACCTCTAGCTCCTGGCGATGTTGCCATTAATAACATGGGTTTATCATTCCATAGTTTTCCGTCTATACGAGACATCCAATCAAATAAGTTTTTAAATACTGTTGCATAGGCACCATTATGTTCTGCTAATGACAATACAATACCATCAGTCGATTTCACTATATCTAAAAACTTCTGTGCATTATCTGGAATGCCATCCGAAAGCTCCAAATCCATACCATATAATGGTAGTTTAAAATCATTTAGATCTAAAACAGTGACTTCTACTCCACTTACTAATGATGCTGCATAAGCTGCTAACTGTTTATTTATTGAAGTACTACTGTTACTTCCTGCAAATGCTATTATATGTTTCATATTTAAGTTCTTTTTATTATTTGTTAAAACAAATATAAGATAAAAATATTTATATTCCAAGGAATATATTTCCATGTAATTAATATTTAACGTTTCATTAAGTTTTATTGCCTAAATTGTAATTAGAAACTTTCGTAAATTCGTGCAAAACAAAAATTAAGTTGTAATCATAAAAGATACCCACTTTCGGGCAATGCATATGGATATCAAATTCAATAAAAACGAAGATCACAATAAACTCCTACTCTCTGACTTGAAGAAGCGCCTAATAAAAGTAAAACTTGGTGGTGGCGAAAAGAGCATGGAAAAACATCGTGGTAAAGGTAAAATGACTGCACGTGAACGTATCGACTATTTACTTGACAATAAGGCCAAGTCAATTGAAATCGGTGCTTTTGCAGGAGATGGTATGTATGAGCAATATGGTGGATGTCCTTCAGGTGGTGTTGTTATAAAAATTGGTTATATAAAAGGTAAACAATGTATAGTTGTTGCAAACGATGCAACCGTGAAAGCTGGCGCATGGTTTCCTATAACAGGAAAAAAGAATCTTAGAGCTCAAGAAATAGCTATTGAAAATCGATTACCTATTATCTATCTTGTAGATAGTGCTGGTGTATTTTTGCCTATGCAAGATGAAATCTTTCCTGACAAAGAACATTTTGGTCGCATTTTTAGAAACAATGCAGTAATGAGTAGTATGGGAATTACCCAAATCGCTGCCGTTATGGGAAGTTGTGTTGCAGGCGGAGCCTACTTACCTATTATGAGTGATGAAGCTTTAATCGTTGACAAAACAGGAAGTATTTTCTTAGCAGGAAGCTATTTAGTAAAAGCTGCTATTGGAGAATCTATAGACAACGAAACTTTAGGTGGAGCAACAACGCATTGCGAAATTTCTGGTGTTACAGATTATAAGGCAAAAGACGATAAAGATGCATTAGACCGTATCAAAAATATAGTTGACAAGATTGGTGATTTTGATAAAGCTGGATACAATAGAGCAAAAGCTTTAAAGCCTAAAGAAAACCCAGAAGACATCTATGGCATACTTCCGAAAAGTAGGGCTGACCAATATGATATGAAGGAAATTATTAAACGAATAGTTGATAATTCTGAATTTGATGAGTACAAAGAAGATTACGGAAAAACCATTATTACAGCTTATGCTCGCATTGATGGTTGGGCTGTTGGTATTGTTGCAAATCAACGTCAATTAGTGAAAACTGCAAAAGGTGAAATGCAATTTGGTGGAGTGATTTATAATGACTCTGCTGATAAGGCAACTCGCTTTATTGCCAATTGTAATCAGAAAAAAATTCCTTTAGTGTTCTTACAAGATGTAACTGGCTTTATGGTTGGAAGTAAATCTGAACATAGTGGTATTATTAAAGATGGTGCGAAAATGGTAAATGCGGTTAGTAATTCTGTGGTTCCAAAATTCACTATTATATTAGGAAACAGTTATGGTGCAGGAAATTATGCGATGTGTGGCAAAGCTTATGATCCTAGACTAATTGCAGCTTGGCCAAGTGCTGAATTGGCTGTAATGAGCGGAAATTCTGCTGCCAAAGTGTTGTTGCAAATTGAAACTGCTTCACTTAAAAAGAAAGGTGAGACCATCACTAAAGAGAAAGAGGAAGAATTATTTAATAAAATAAAAGACAGATACGATAACCAAGTCTCACCATATTATGCTGCATCTCGAATTTGGACAGACGGTGTCATTGATCCCTTAGATACAAGAACTTGGATTAGTATGGGAATAGAAGCAGCGAACCACGCTCCTATCGAAAAACCTTTTAATTTAGGCGTGTTACAAGTGTAACCTCAAAATATTACATATAATTATGTCTCTTTTTTACTCATATTTCAATATAAAATAGAAACGTAACTAAGACTATGTTTAGATTTTCTATTTCATCTGAACAAAAAATAATTCAAATTATTCATGCAACATTTTAAAATTATATTGGTGTAGTATGCAACAAGAACAAACGAAAAAACAGCCGCTTTATGTTATAATATTACTCTTATTAGCAGCAGAGGCTGTTTTTATTTTACCTTTTGTATTACCACGCATTTTTAGAACTACTTTTTTAGAATCTTTTTCTATTAGTCAAACCGAATTAGGAAGTTGTGGTTCTGTTTATGGAATTGTCGCTCTAGTCTCTTATTTCTTTGGAGGCCCTCTTGCTGATCGGTTTAAACCGAATTTATTAATGTCAGTAGCATTGGTTCTCACAGGTCTAGGTGGCTTATACTTAGCGACTTACCCTAATCTTGTAAGCCTTCATATACTATATGGGTTTTGGGGTTTTACAACTATTTTTCTGTTTTGGGCAGCAATGATAAAAGCAACAAGAATTTGGGGAGGAACAAATAAACAAGGTATTGCCTTTGGCTTTTTAGATGGTGGTCGTGGTTTGGTAGCTGCACTTTTTGGTTCTGTTGGAGTTCTTATTTTCTCACTATTTATTACAAAAGACATCGAACTGACTTCGGTTGAAGAACGACGTATTGCTTTTAGGGAAGTTATCACTTACACTTCTATTGCGGTTATTACAATAGGGATTATTGTGTTTTTCTTTTTGAAATTGAATATAGAAAAAGCTATTAAAACAGAAAAGACTTCAAAACTTATTACAATTGAAAATTTTAAAATAGTCATGAAGTTTAAGGCCGTTTGGTTACTAATGATTATTATTCTTTGCGCATATTATGGGTACAAAATGACTAACCTTTTTAGTCAATATGCTGAACAAGTGATGGGTTATGATAAAATAGAAGCCGCCAAAGTTGGGACGTATCTATTGTATATGAGACCCGTTATTGGTGTTGTCATAGGTCTATTAGCAGATAGAACAAAAGCTAGTCTCTGGATTATTGTAGGATTCTTTTTAATGGCAGTTACAAGTTTAGTTTTTGCTCTTGGCATTATAAACGATTCTACTCCCTTATTATTTATTTTATCTATAGGTACAATGGCTATAGGTGTTTACTCTGCAAGAGTGCTATATTTTGCTACTTTAGAAGAGGCAAAAATACCTTTGGCAGTTACAGGAACTGCAGTAGGATTTATTTCTGTTATTGGCTATACACCAGATATCTTCACAGGTCTAATAAATGGTTATTTTTTAGATGCTTACAATAAAGAAACTGGGCATCAAATTGTTTTTGCAATCATGTGTGGCTTTGCTTTAATTGGATTAATAGCATCATACAAATTGTATAGACATTCTAAAAATAAAGCATAAAAAAAAGAGCGCAAATTGCGCTCTTCAATATATATTAAAAACTAACGAGCTAATAATTAAGCACGCTTAGCTTTCTTCTCTTCTCTTATTTCTTTAAAACGCTCAATAGCCGAACCAAAAATCCAATAAGGAACTACAAATGTTATAAGGAATATCATTAACCAAAACCCAATAGTTAATATGGCTAAAAATGCTAAAAATCCTAAATATTGGTCAAAATCGAACATAGTTTTGTTTTATTTACGTTTTAGATACTGCAAAGATATAACCAATTAATAAGTTTTACAATAGGAAACCTAGTTTTATTAACACGAAATAAACATTATAAGCTCTTTACATGGTATTCAACTAATCCATCAATTGGTCTTCTTACAAAATTACCAACTTTAAATCCGTACTCTGCAGCGATTTCTTTAATTTCATCCTGGGCAAAATAGGCGATTGAACCTGCAAAATGTACTATAGTACCTTTATCTAATTCATCCTTAAATTGAAGAATCATATTTTCTGTAAATAAGCGAATACCTTTCTTTATAACTTCTCTAATATATTCTGAATCCTTGTTTAAAAACATAAATTCGGCATGATCTGCTAGGTAAGCACTAGCATTAGGTTGTTTATAAAGGTTATGTTTAATAAAGTCGGCTTCTAAATTATGCTTATGTTCAAATGCTAACTTTATAGTTTCAGGCATTTTATTAAAATAGTAGTCTCTTATTAGTTGTTTACCAAAATAATTACCGCTTGCATCATCCATTAATAAAAACCCTAAACTATCAACACGTTGATGCAAATCTTTGCCGTCAAAATAACTACAGTTAGATCCTGTTCCTAAAATACAGACTACTGCAGCCTCATTGTTAGAATTAATACATGCTCTTACTGCTGCAAAAGTATCTTCTCTTACTTCTACTAATGCCTTCGGAAAATAGGTTTCTAACACAGACTTTAATAACAATCTAGGTTTCTGTGTACCACAGCCAGCTCCATAAAAGAAAACGTGAGTTATCTCATTTGCTAAAGCCATAAGTTCTTCACTTTTACGGACAATTTTTTTTAGCTTTTTTTCTTCTATGATTGCAGGATTTAATCCCTTTGTTCTTATTTTTTCAACAGCTTGAGTACCATCTTTAGCAATAGCTATCCAATCGCACTTTGTTGAACCTCCATCTGTTATTAAAATCATAATAGTTAAAAATTAAAAACTCTATTGGTATGAGAAAATCAAAACTTCACGGAATTTTGAATTAGTTTTATTTCTTATAAGTTGTTTACTTTCTGAGCTAAATCTACAAGTTTGTTAGAATAACCGAACTCGTTATCGTACCAAGATATTAATTTAAAGAATTTAGAATTCAACTCTATAGAAGCATCAGCATCAAAAACACTTATTCTTTCTTCACTCACAAAATCTTGAGATACTACAGCATCCTCAGTATAACCTAAAACACCATTCATTGAGCCATTCGCTGCTTTTTTCATAGCTGCTTTAATTTCTTCTAACGAAGTATCTTTATTAGTCTTAACAGTTAAATCTACTACAGATACATCTGCTGTAGGTACTCTAAAGGCCATACCAGTTAATTTTCCGTCTAATTCTGGAATTACTTTTCCTACTGCTTTTGCCGCACCAGTTGATGATGGAATAATATTTACAATTGCAGAACGACCCAAACGGTAATTTTTACGCGAAGGAGCATCTACTGTAAATTGAGTAGAAGTAGCTGCATGTATTGTTGTCATTAAGGCTTCGTCGATACCAAAATTATCTTCGATTACTTTAGCTATAGGTGCCAAACAGTTAGTAGTACAAGATGCATTAGATACTATTGTATGGTTTGAAGTTAAAGCGCCATCATTAACTCCCATTACAAACATAGGTGCATCTTTACTTGGTGCAGAAATTACTACTTTTTTTGCGCCACCATCAATATGATATTGTGCCGTTTCTAACGTTGTAAAAATACCTGTACATTCTGCAACTACGTCAGCTCCTGCTTCGTCCCACTTTAAGTTTTTTGGATCTCTTTCTGCAGTCACTCTGATTATTTTTCCATCTACTACTAAATTTCCATCTTTAATTTCGATTGTACCATCGAATCTTCCATGTACAGAATCGTACTTTAAAAGGTAGGCTAAATGCTCTACATCTAACAAATCGTTAATCGCTACAACATTAACATCACTACGTTTTACTGTTGCTCTAAAAACTATTCTTCCTATTCTACCGAATCCGTTGATTCCTAATTTTAAATCTGACATATCTCTACTATTAATTAATTTTTCGTTTGTTATTAAATTGACATTATTTCCGAAACTCTAAGGAGTTCCATGTTAATTTTTGATTTTCCTTTTACTGCTTGATCAAATGGAGTTAAATCTATAATATCGTTTTTAAGACCAACCATGAAATTGCTTTTACCTGTGATTAAACTTTCTACAGCTTTTACTCCCATTCTACTTGCTAACACGCGATCAAAACAAGATGGTGCTCCTCCTCGTTGCATGTGGCCAAGAACAGAAACTCTTACTTCATATTCAGACATGTTTTCATCAATATAATCCTTAAGTTCAAAAACACTCTTTCCTATTTTATCTCCCTCTGCAACAACCACAATACTTGAAGATTTACCTGATTGTTTACTTCGTCGTAAAGATTCTACTAATCTGTCTAAACCTAAATCTTCTTCGGGTATTAAAATCTCTTCTGCACCAGCACCAATACCAACGTTTAAGGCAATATGACCAACATCGCGTCCCATTACTTCTATAAAGAATAAGCGATTATGAGAACTTGCTGTATCTCTAATTTTATCGATAACTTCTACAACTGTATTTAATGCTGTATCGTAACCTAAAGTATGTGTAGTTCCGAAAATATCATTATCTATAGTGCCAGGAATTCCCATTACAGGAAAGTTATACTCCTGATTAAAAATCATAGCACCAGTAAAGCTACCATCACCACCAATAACCACAAAAGCATCTATACTTGCTTTTAATAATTGCTCGTGTGCTTTTGCTCTTCCTTCTTTTGTTCTGAATTCTTTAGAACGTGCAGATTTTAAAATTGTACCTCCTTTATTGATTATGCCTTTTACACTACGTGCATCCATTGAAACAAAATCTCCATCAATCATGCCTTCGTAGCCTCTATAAATACCAATACATTCTATATTATGAAAAGCACATGCTCTTACTACAGATCTAACGGCAGCATTCATCCCTGGAGAATCACCTCCTGAGGTCATAACACCTATTTTTTTAATTGTATGTAACATTTATATAACAATTTTGAGTAAAATTACTAAACTATATAAACAAAAAAGTGACTATTATCATAAAAGAATGAGCGAAAAAAGAATTCAAACGTTTTCGTTAATAAGTATTTTAATAAACATGAAAAAACTGAAGTTCTAAGACTTAGATTTTGTCTTTTTTTTCTTCATTGTCATATATTCTGGCATCATTTCATCATCTACTTTCTCTTTTTTTTCTGCCTTTTTAATTGCACTTTTATCTTTTTTGTTTTTCCCTGAAAAGATAATTTGTAGTAATTCTTTAAAAGTATCAAACTCTACATTATAAGATAAACCAACGCCTTGAGTGTAACCTATTTCTTCACCAAAGTTTCTAATGGTGTTTTCTCTATTAAATACTTTTGCTCTTAATGTACCATCTTCATTAAGTAACAAATCGATTTGAACATCTCCAGTTACTATAGTTTGAGTTTCACTGCTTCCAAATGGTACTCCTAATTTACCATTAACTAAAATCTTATCACTGATTTTTGTTTGAAGGGTAACACCTACTCTATTGTCAGATTGTAACTCTGGTGTGTCTTGACCCAATTCAAAATCAAACCCTATATCCAAATTGCCATTTTCACTTCCTAATAGGTTATTAATAATACCAGTTAATCGTTCTGATATTGTACCTGTAAAATTTGCACCTCTTACACCAGTAGAAAATCCTCCTGTGGCTAAAAATATTAAGGCTTGGTTGTCTCGTTCTTCTTTTGATGACAATCTATAATCTAATTCTGATTTTACAGTAGAGCTTACACCTGGAAATCTAAAATTAAATTCGGGTTCTGGTTGCTCCAACTGACCTGTTAAACTAATTTCTACTTCAACATCTATACTTTGACTTATCGGATTATCTAATAACACAGAGGGATTGGCACTACCTTTATATACTGCGTTAAGGTTAATCTGTGCTTTCATAGGATCTCCTTCCCAAACAATATTTCCTCCTTGTTCGACATCAAATTTCTTTTCAGCAATAGCACCATACTTAAAATTGTAAGTTCCTTCAAATACAGAAAAATCTCCCCACATATTAAAAGTGCCATTAGTGTTAATTAGGAAGTTTAAGTTTCCTTCTCCTTTACCTTTTATGGTACTTCCAGAATCTTTATCAATTACAATCTCTATAGTCGCATTCTGGTTAACATTTAAATCGAAATCTAAAACCAAACCTTGTATTTCAATCTGCTCAGAAATTTCACCATTAACCCTTGCAATTTTTTCTTCTGGACTTAAAAAATGGATGAACGAATTGTCACCAAAACTTTCAGAATCATTGAGAGGAATATAAAATTCTGTGCCAGATTCTGTTTTTCCGTCTTTTACTTCAATGATTAACTGATCTGTAGGTCCTCTAATTTCTGCTGTACCAGAAATAAAGCCTGTGCCATAATATAACTCTTCTTCAGATTCTTTGGTATTTAAAACTAATAGCCTATCTGTTGTTAATTTTAAACCTAATTTCCAATCCGAAAAATTATTATGCTCAATATACCCATTGAGATTGCCCTTAGAGAAGTATTTAGAATCGGTCATTACAACATTATTAAAAATAAATTGCTGACCTCGAAGTGAAACTTTAGAATCGAAATCGAAACCATAATCTATATTAAGATACGGTATGGACAATCCGGCTCTATCCAATAACAATTCTCCATCGATACTTGGTTTATTAAGACTTCCTGTCACTTTTGCTTTACCAGAAACTAATCCTCTAATATTATTAATTACCCCTTCTCCTAAAGGGTTTAAAGGGTCTAACAAAAATTCTTCGAATTCTACATCTAAATTTATAGTTGGGTTACGCTTAGCCACATCAATAGTTCCATGTGCCGCTAGTGATTTTAGGTTATCATTGATAAGAGATACATCTACTTTATAATTGGTAATAGAATTATCTCCCTCAACTTTTGCTGTAAGTTCACCTAAATCGTAATCATTAACAAATAGACTACTTAATACAATATTAGATTTTGGCAAGTAAACACCATTATTTTGAATTAAATCTAATTTTCCATTTACAACACCTCTTAAGGATAAACTATCTATACGTGGTGTAATTTTTACGAGTTCTACATCTTTAAAATCTAAATTTATATTTTTATTTATAGAATCTCTTATTACACCAGATAGTAAAATTTCTTCATTACCATTACTTATCTTAATTGGAGATATATCGAAATACTTAAATGCTCTATCGAAACGTATTTTATTTAATGTATCCTTCTGCGAATTTACTAACCACTCATAGCTCTTAAATCGAATATTCGATTTTCTAAACCCAACGACAGATTTATTTTCTTTATCAATGGTATGAAATAAATTAAGATTGTAATTATCTTGATTATTTTTACCTCCTTTAAATTCAGACTTAATCAATAAAGTATCGTTCTTAGTTACATTAATAAGACTAAAGTGTGATGCATTATATATACCTGCACTTAGGCTATCTATTTCAATAAACGTATTAAATAATGGATTGCGATTATCTACACTAACATTAATATTATTAGCAAAATAATCTCGAAACTTAATTTCGGGTGAATTAAATGTTAACTCAAAACCTCTTTCATCAGTTTCAATTCTTCCTTCAATAAATGTTTTTTTACCAAGAGATAAATCTTTAAAAAAAACAGCAGCAATTTTGGAATATATGTTGAATCTAAAATTTAAATATTGCCCTTCATCAACTGTATTTGGTATATAGTTAGTATAAATACTCTCTACCGAATTCTGTACCAATTTTAAAATATCTTTAGCTTTAAACTGACCCGTTATTTTACCTTTTATAATATCTGGTGAGTTTATTGCAATAGTACGTTCTGCGCCTTTAAATGAAGATACAATATCAAAATCTTGAAACTTGTAACGACTATCTTGATTCTTGTACGTTGTATTCTTAATATTAATTGCACCACTTGCATTGTCGTAGGTAGATCCTGTGGCTGTCATATTTACCAAACCTCTAAACTCAGAAATACTATCTCGTGTAACAAAGTTTAAAACCTTAAGATTAGCATAACCAACTTTAGCTTTAAAATCGAATTTTTTAAGCTCACTAGAAAAATCTACTAATCCATTAAAATCGAGCTGCAAATTAGGATCATCAGCTTTCAATATTCCGTTAAAAATTTTATTGCCTAAATCACCAGAAATATTTATGTTTTCATAAGAATATCCATTATAATCCAAAACATAGACATCACCTTTTACATCTGTTCTTAAATTATCTATGGTAAACCCTTTACCATCAACATCTACATTTAAAGAAGTGCTTTTAGCCAAAGGATCATTAATTAATTCACCAATATTAAATTCATCTAGCACTATGTTTCCTATGTAATTGGCATTATCGATATCATCAATATTTGTAAGTTCTAAGTCTGACTTTATAAAACCTAATTCGGTATTAATTTCAATATTAGCATCTACATGTTTGGCTGTAATATGTGATGTTCCACTGACTCTAAAATTACCAACTTTAGAAAACACAGTTGGAATAGACTTGCCAAGTATTTTAGGAAGTAATGCTGTTAAATCGTTATAGTTTGAAGCTAAATTTTGAAATCGTCCGTCTAATGCAAAACTATCCTCTTCATTACTAAATAAGTTTTTAAAAGTTATATCACCGATAATTCTGGTGTTTCTGGCAGAGGCTACATTAAGGTTATCCACGACTAAATCGTTGAGAGTTCCTGATAAATCGGCATTAAGTGTAGCACGTTGGTTTACACCAAACTCATCAAAAAACACATTAAGTTCTGTAAGAAGTATATCTGAATCCTTAAAGCTTGCAACCACATTTACCTTGTCTGTAAAATCTTTTAAATCTTCGCGCTTATAATTAAACCTTAAATCTCCTTTTAATTCTGATTGTTCGGTTTTAATATTTAGACCACCAAAAGTCATGTGATCTAGAGCATATTCGAAATTTGCCATTAAATTCTTAACCGCTATTCCTCTACTATCTTTAAAACTAAACGTATTTATTCGCGAACTAACTTCTGGGCCATTAATTAAAAAGTTAGTGGTATTAGCATTTAATTCGCTAAACTCAAAAATCTTTGGTGTTTCTAGGTTTACATCAATTAATCTAAATATACCATTCTCAATAGAGACATCACTCGATGAAAACAGAAACTCGCTTGGTCCTACTCTAGGATTATCATCATCAAACTTAGCAACAAAAATATCTAGATTTGTATCTTCTTCACCTTTATAAGTTTTTAGATTAAACACTAAATTTTGAATATCTATATCGCCAAAATTCAGTTTACTGTTATATAAATTTCTAAAGCTAATAACAGAACTATTAAGCTCACCAATACTGATTAGTGTATCTTTTTTATAATCTCTAATTAATATGTCTTTAAGTTCGACATCACCATTGAGTTGAAGACCAACGCGACCAATATTAATATCGGTTTTATAATCTTTGTTTAATCTATCTGTAGCGTATTTCCCTAACTTAGTTTGAACCGCTGGAATGGATAATACCAAAAACAAAATAAAAAACAAGAGCAATATAATTGCTGCTATTTTCCCTATTATTTTGAGTATCCGTTTGATAGAAATTATGCGTTTTAAAATATGAAATCTTCACTACCTTTGTCCTTACAATACGTTGTTATGTATAACATTGGACTATATCCGTCAAAATTAACAATTATTGTGCCTAATATCGACTATGGAAAAAGAAAATATTTATATCCTTGGTATTGAATCTTCTTGCGATGATACTTCTGCCGCTATACTTTGTAACGACAGCATTTTAAGTAATGTTGTTGCTAACCAAAAAGTACACGCAGAATATGGTGGTGTTGTGCCAGAATTAGCTTCGCGTGCACATCAGCAGAATATTGTTCCTGTGGTACATCAAGCTATTGAAAAGGCTAGAATAACCAAAGAGCAATTAAGTGCTATTGCGTTTACAAGAGGTCCTGGTTTAATGGGTTCTTTGTTAGTAGGCACCTCATTTGCAAAGTCTTTAGCTTATGGATTAAATATTCCTTTGATAGATGTTAACCATATGCAAGCACATATTTTAGCACATTTTATTGCTGAAGATGAGCACAAAAAACCACCTTTTCCATTTTTGGCGATGACCATTTCTGGTGGTCATACTCAGATTGTAAAAGTAACTGATCATTTTGAAA
The DNA here is from genome assembly GCF_963975125.1 of uncultured Winogradskyella sp. Classification (GTDB taxonomy): domain Bacteria; phylum Bacteroidota; class Bacteroidia; order Flavobacteriales; family Flavobacteriaceae; genus Winogradskyella. The sequence goes on from NZ_CAXBGB010000030.1 coordinate 19,798, forward strand.
TGGAAGTCTTGGGTGAAACCATTGATGATGCTGTTGGAGAAGCTTATGATAAAAGCGGAAAAGTATTAGGCTTGGGTTATCCTGCAGGACCAGAAATTGATAGACGCGCACAACTTGGTAACCCAAAAGCTTATAAATTTACTAAACCTAGAGTTGATGGTTTAAATTTTAGTTTTTCTGGTCTTAAAACTGCTATTCTTTATTTTGTACAACGCGAAGTAAAAGCGAATCCAAATTTTATTGAAGAACACCTTAATGACATTTGTGCTTCTATTCAATATACCATTATTGGTATTTTAATGGATAAGTTAAGACTCGCTGTAAAGCAAACTGGTATTAATCACATTGCAATTGGTGGTGGAGTTTCTGCAAATTCTGGTATTAGAGGAGCATTAAAAAATGCTGAACAAAAATTTGGATGGACTAGCTATATTCCAAAATTTGAATATACCACAGACAATGCAGCTATGATTGCTATTGTTGGGTATTTAAAGTATCTGAAAAAAGATTTTTCGGATTTAGATGTTATGGCTACTGCACGATTGAAGTTATAAATTGTTAAAACATCTGTTGATAAGCTAAATCATTTTACCTCTATTGCATTTTAAAATTTAGTTGTTTTGTAATTAACCCAAACTAAATCCTATCAAAATGAAAACATTTTTAAGACTTCTATTATTCGTTCCTATTCTATGTTTTTCACAAGAATCTTTAGAACAAGAATTAGACAGTATCTCAACACCAGAAGATGCTAAATCATTTGCTAAGTCTAATAAAAAAACTAATAAAAGTAAACTCTTTACATTTAATAAAGAAAAGCATAAAACCAGATTAGCAGATGATCTTTTTAAGCTTTCTAAAGGTGGTAAAAAAGTTATAGAAACAGATTTTAAAAAAACCTATTATAAAATTATTGATAAAGCCAACGTCTTACACCATCGCGTAAGCTATATTTATTTTGATGGAAACAAAATGACTTTAGAAGAAATTAATAATCAGAGATCTAAAATAATTGCACAATATAAAGACGGTTATAAATTTGAAGCACTAGCTAAAATACACTCTATGGATATAAATGCAAAAAAAGGTGGTGATCTAGGTTGGTTTCAAAAGGGCCTAATGCATACGGATTTTGAAAATGCAGTGAAAACCCATGAATTTGGTGATATATTTACACTAGATATAAAAGATAAAAAATGGTACTACATAATTTTAAAAACCTTTAAACCAAAACTAATTGAAGAAATTAGAATCTTAAAATTTACAGAAGCTATAGACTAATGCAATTATTTTACAACCCAAACATTTCTGAAAGCGATACTAGCTTTAATTTCGATAAAGAAGAAAGCCGCCATATTGTAAAAGTCCTTCGTAAAAAAACTGGAGACAAGCTACATATCACTAATGGAAATGGTTGGTTATTTGAAGCCAAATTAACTTTAGCTGGCATAAAGCATTGTTCAGTAGATATAATCTCAAAATCTTTACAACCTAAACGAAATTACAATCTGCATTTAGCTGTAGCACCAACAAAAATAAACGATCGTTATGAATGGTTTATAGAAAAAGCTACAGAAATAGGTGTCGAGACTATTACTCCTATTATCTGTGACCATAGCGAACGAAAAGTTATAAAGAAAGAACGTTTTGAAAAAATCATTCAGTCTGCTATGAAACAGTCACTACAATGTTATTTACCCAAACTTAATACTCCAATAACATTAAAAGATTTTATGAATCAAGAATTTTCTGAACTGTCTTTTATTGCTCATTGTGAGGAAACCGATAAGAAAGCTTTAAAATCGCTATTAAAAAAAAATCAAGATTGTTTAATTTTAATTGGTCCAGAAGGTGATTTTAGCGTTAAAGAAATTGAAATAGCTTTGCAACACAATTTTATTCCTGTAACTTTGGGTGAGACACGATTGCGAACCGAAACAGCAGCTATTGCAGCATGTCATTCAGTAGCTTTTGTAAATGAATAAACATGAAAATATTTTTCTCTCTTTTCTTTTCTCTCTTTACTTTTATCCTTTTTTCCCAAGATGTTGCCATATTGAAATACAAAGGTGGTGGAGATTGGTATAGTAATCCTACTGCGTTACCAAATTTGGTAAAATACTGTAATGATAATATTGATACTAATATCAATGAAAACATTAAGACTGTTGAAACTGGTAGCACTGATATTTTTCAGTTTCCATTGTTACATATGACAGGTCATGGTAATGTTTTCTTTAGTGATGATGATGCTAAGAATTTAAGAAATTATTTAATCTCTGGTGGTTTTCTTCATATAGATGACAATTATGGTATGGAGCCTTATGTTACAAAAGAATTAAAGAAAGTGTTTCCTAATAGCGAGTTGATAGAGATTACAAAAGATCACAAAATTTTTAGCACTGCGTATAATTTCCCAAATGGTTTGCCTAAAATCCACGAACACGATGGCAAAGCTCCACAAGCCTTTGGTATATTTTATGAAAGCAGATTAGTATTGCTATTTACTTTTGAAAGCGATTTAGGTGATGGTTGGGAAGACCAAGAAGTACACAATGATCCTGAAGAAGTGAGAGAAAAGGCTTTAAAAATGGGTGCTAACATTGTTAAGTATGCTTTTGAGAATTAAGCTTTAGAGAAAAGAACAAAGAGCCAAGAAGAAAGACTCAAACGACATGAAATTTAAACTAATTTTCACTTTTTTATTCTTTTCTTTAATGAATATAGCTCAAAAAGGAGAATTGAATGGTCAGTTAGTTTTAGATGTTCCTGAAGATTATAAAAATGTTGCTAATAAGACTAAAGTATTTATTGAAATTGATAAGAAAATTGATTCAACCTTTGTAAATGATAGTTTACAGTTCTCATTCAAAAATTTAGATTTTGGCAAGGCAAATATATCTTTTGAACCTAATAGTATACCTGATAGAATTTACATAATCGAAATAAAAAGAAAGAACGTTAAAAAAATAGCTAAACTATCATATTCCTTAACATGTAAATATGATAAGTCTAAAGAGATTAAGACATGTCCTATATGTAATAAGGAGGATCATGTTTTACCTATATATTATGGATTGATAATGGATAAACCAATCTTTTTTAAAGATAAAAAGGACTTAAGGCAGAAAAAAAGGGAAAGAAAAAAGCAAAGAAAATCTTTATTCGAGGCGGTTGTGTCACTACAAATTGCGACCCAAATTGGTATTGTGAAAGGGATGATTTAGAATTTTAAGGATATGAAATTAAGTTACCGTTGTCGTTCTTGTAAAAAGGACAATACAATAAAAACAAAAGCTTCTGATAGACATGGTCTATTAATGGAACGTGGAAGTAATGAATTTAATGAACGTTGCAAGCATTGTGGTCATTTTACAAAAAAACATATTAATAGATTGTATGCTGAAGGTGATTACACATTAGTATTTATTGGATTTGTCGTTGCAGCCATAGCAACAATGTTGCTCTGGGATTTTGGTTATATTTCTACATTAACCTTTTCTATACCTATTTGGCTTTTTACTGAAATGAAGAAAAAATCGAGTATGTTTAATCGAACAATGGTAAAATAATTTGAGTCAACTCACCCACTACAACTCCAACTTCAAAAAGCAAAAACACCCAATCACTCTAGTTTGCGATAATATTACTAATGCACCAAACATTGGTAGTTTACTCAGAATTGCTGATGCCTTTTTCATAGAAGAGCTAATTTTCTGTGGCGAGAATGTTTTATTAGGAAAACGCATATCTAAAACATCGCGTTCTACTGAAAAATATGTTAATCATAAAATAGTAGAGGATGTTGATGTTGTTATAGACAATTTAAAGAAAAACAATTATTACTTAATTGCTTTAGAAATTACAGAAACCAGCGAAGTACTAAGCGAATTCAAATTAAACACAGAACAACCTATTGCATTAATCCTAGGTGATGAAAATTTTGGAGTATCAGAATCTATCTTAGAACAAATGGATGCAGTTGTTCATATTAATATGTATGGTAATAACAGTAGTATGAATGTTGTCCAAGCCACAAGTATTACACTTTATGAAATTACCAAACAACTTAATTTTTAAATTTGTCTTGCTGTACTGATAGTTATCGGGATATTTCAGCATCTTTAGTTATATTTAACACATGAATTCAAAAACTATAGCAAACGGTATTTTAAGAGCACTAGGCATTCTGTTAGCAGTTGCATTGGTATTATTCTTTTTATATAAGATTCAATCCGTTATTGTTTACGTTGCCGTTGCAGCAGTGACCTCATTAATTGGCAGACCTATTGTTTTATTCTTAAGAAGAAAACTTAAATTTAGTAATACAATTGCCGTTATAACCACCATGGTTTTACTTATTGGATTATTGGTTGGTTTAGTTGGTATGTTTATTCCATTAGTAGCAGAACAAGGTCATAATTTAGCATTACTAAATATTGAACAGCTACAAACAAATGTTGAAGATTTGTACAATGAAATCGTAACCTATTTTAAGTTTAACAATATCGATGTTGAGCAATCTATAAAAGATTCTAACTTGCTTTCTAAATTAGATTTTGCGATTATTCCAGATTTTTTAAATAGTTTTATTAGTGGTTTAGGCAGTTTTAGTATTGGTTTATTTTCAGTTTTATTTATTTCATTCTTCTTTTTAAAAGACAGCAAGTTATTTGAAGAAGGGATTATGACATTGGTTCCAAAAGGAAACGAAACACGCTCTAAGCGTTCTTTTACAAAGATTAAAGACCTACTGTCGCGTTATTTTGTTGGCCTTATTTTTCAGATATTAATTTTATTCGTCTTATACACCATAACCTTGCTTATTTTCAGAATTGATAACGCAGTAGTCATTGCCTTCTTATGTGCATTATTAAATCTAGTGCCTTATGTAGGTCCTTTGGTTAGCGGATTCTTAATGCTATTGTTAAGTATGTCTAGTAACTTAGGTGAAAGTTTTAGTGAGGTGATATTACCAAAAACGACTTATGTAATGATTGGTTTTATTATAGCCCAATTGGTAGATAATTTCTTTAGTCAGCCTTTTATCTTTTCTAAAAGTGTTAAATCTCATCCTCTAGAAATTTTCTTAATTATAATAATTGCAGGCATTTTATTTGGCATCATGGGCATGATAGTCGCTATACCAGCTTACACTGCTATTAAAGTAATACTTAAAGAATTTTTATCGGAATACAAAGTGGTTAGCAAACTTACTAAAGGCTTATAATTTTAGTGTGATTACAGACATTCTAAATATAGAAACTCAAGACTTTATAAACTCTAACTTAGACTCAGATATCACTAGTTTGTTACTAAAAGGCATACCTTTTAAAGGTGTTGACCCAAAGTGTATAATAGAACAAATAGAAGCAAAAAAACGTTCTAAAAGAAAGTTACCGACCTGGTTTAATTCTGAAAATATTTATTATCCAAACAAACTAAATATAGAACAAACTTCATCAGAGATTACCGCAAAATACAAAGCGGATTTAGTTTCTGGGAAATCTCTAATTGACCTTACAGGTGGCTTTGGTGTTGACGTTTATTACTTTTCTAAACAATTAGATCTGGCAATACATTGCGAAATCAACACTAAACTTTCTAAAATTGTAAAGCATAACTACGCATCGCTTGGTGTTTTAAATGTTGATTGCTATTCTAAAAATGGGATAGAAGTTCTTAAACGTTTAGACAAACCATTTGATTGGATATATATTGATCCTTCGAGGCGTGATAATAGTAAACAAAAAGTGTTTCTGCTCTCAGATTGTGCTCCAAACATAAAAACGTTTCAAAATTTATTCTTAAAATATGCTTGCAATGTGATGATTAAAACATCACCACTATTAGATTTAACCGCAACACTTTCTGATTTAAAGCATGTAAAAGAAGTACATATAATAGCTGTTAATAATGAAATGAAAGAATTACTATGGATTTTAGAACGTAATTATGACAGACAAGTAGTTATAAAAACTGTAAATCTGCAAAAGGATATTATTCAAAAATTTGAATTCATCTTTAAAGAAGAACCTATTGCAAAAGTCGAATATAGTGAACCTCTCACCTATTTGTACGAACCCAATTCAGCAATTTTAAAAGCTGGTGCTTTTAACTCTATTAGTGATATATTTAATATTCCAAAATTACATAAGCATTCTCACCTCTATACATCAGAAGATTTAATAGACTTTTCCGGAAGATCTTTCAAGATTGAAAAACATTTACTTTTCAATAAAAAATTATTTTCTAAAAAAAGGATTACAAAAGGGAATATTACTACACGGAATTTTCCATTATCTGTAAATGATATTCGTAAAAAATTTAATATAAATGATGGTGGTAATATCTATCTGTTCTTTACAACAGACTTAAATAATAAAAAGATAATTTTGATTTGCTCTAAGACCAGCTAATAACTAAAGAAATCCTTTTTGTGCAATAACCATATCACTTCCCCAAAGCTGTACGAGGTAAGAAATATCAATAGGAAAAAATGATGATGAGCCATCACTGTTATATAAAACAGGACACTCAATACGATTATCATCAACTATCTCGCATTTATTCTTCCCATTATCTGAAATAAAGATGGCATTAGAATCTAACTTTTCATAAACCTTTTTCAAATCGATTATAGCATATTTAATAAAGCCTTTAGCATTCTTATATTCTAATTTAGAACTATCAATAATCCCGTAAGTAAAATAATGGGCTTTCATTTTATAATATTCAGACTCATGACGCTCTTCAATTTTATTAGTATCCCTTCTATAACGGATTGTAAAATCTGAAAAGTCTCTATATTGTACTTCTCTAAAACGTTCTTGCACACTCATAATATAATCTTTATTTCTAAAGACATAGTCTATACCATCCATCATATCAATAAACTTTGCATAATCTTTTCTTAGCTGCACTTCAGTCCATTGCATGGATTTGTATATCAAAGGAACTGCCAAATGTTTGTGTATGTAATCAGAAAATGATCTATCCTCTTGATATTTAGACATTATAATAAATTATAAAATAAGATGATTAATAACATTTAAAAATAACTAAAATGAATCTAATAGGTAAAATAGATCTCAAAAATTAAAAAATTTATACTACAATACTCATAGATTAAATAAGAAGCAATTTTATTGTAAAAAACTCAAAAAAAATGTTGCGTTCTTTAATATGAAAAGCTACATTTGCATCCGCATTTTTATTGAAATACGTTCATTTATTACTGGAGAGGTGCCTGAGTGGCCGAAAGGAACGGTTTGCTAAATCGTCGTACTTAGAAATAGGTACCCAGGGTTCGAATCCCTGTCTCTCCGCAAAATTTACTACAGCTTATGCGACTGTTAGTAACATTAAGATAACCATTTCGGGGTGTAGCGTAGCCCGGTTATCGCGCCACGTTTGGGACGTGGAGGCCGCAGGTTCGAATCCTGCCACCCCGACTTTTATTGAATTTTTAGAGTTCTACTCTAAATGGTCGCATAGCTCAGCTGGATAGAGCACCTGCCTTCTAAGCAGGCGGTCCTAGGTTCGAATCCTAGTGCGATCACAAGAAACCTTACTAGAAATAGTGAGGTTTTTTTGTTTAACAAGCTTTGCATAAAATCTATATTCTATACCACAGAACAGATTTATGTCGAACACACGTCAGATATATAAAACAATTTCAAACGTCATAATAGTGGTAGAAGTAAGTCTACTAAATAAAGGACTGCCTTGGGAAATTGTATATTCAAGAATTGTCTACAATACCTGAAGCCTATCTGTTCTAAATGCTTATAAAAAATAAAAGACAAAGAGATTACCTTATTCTACTAATTAAACGGAATAGGAGAGAACATCTAGATTTAATTCGGGACGGTTCAAGGTTTTTCCGTTAGCAATCGGAATAGTGCGATCACAGAATACCTTAACAGAAATGTTGTGCTTTTTTGTTTTATTCAGGGTATTCAATTCTAAGGTGATAGATGTTTGCTAACTTATGCTTTAGCACCTTTTTTATAGATTGAATTTCTTTAAAAGTAATATCAGCATTAAGAAATTGACCATTATCCATTTGTTTATTAATAATATTTTCTACAAATTCATTAATCTTAGTACTCGTAGGTTCTTTTAAACTCTTTGATGCCGCTTCAACACTATCACACATCATTAAAATTGCAGTCTCTTTGCTAAATGGTTTTGGTCCTGGGTATGAAAAATCTTTAATATCCACATCTTCATTTGTTGCTTTTTCTTTCATATAGAAATAATAAACAAGACTTGTGCCATGATGTGTTCTAATGAAGTCAATAACTCGATCTGGCAAGTTGTGTTTTTTCGCAATTTCAATACCATTTATAGCGTGGTCGATAATAATTCTTGCACTTTCGCTACTAGATAACTCATCATGAGGGTTAATCATTGTACTCTGGTTTTCGGTGAAATAGGTTGGGTTCTTCATTTTACCAATATCATGATATAGTGCACCAACTCTAATTAACATAGAATTTGCACCTATTTCATTTGCAGAAGCTTCTGCAAGGTTAGCAACATTTAAGGAATGATGAAACGTACCAGGTGCCTTATTCGATAATTCTTTTAAAAGTTTAGTATTTGTATCCGAAAGCTCTAATAATGACACATCAGAAACTAAACCAAAAATCTTCTCATATATATAGATTAGTGGTTGTACAAAAAGAGTCGCCAAACCACTAAGAATAAACAATCCGAAGGTTTCCCATTTTAATCCAGTTAATTGCCCTTCGTGAATAACAAAAAAAGCAAAATAAGCAATAATATATATAAATGTTATCTGTCCAACGGATATAAAAAGATTAGCACGTTTATAAAGTTCGGAAACTGTTAAAATTGTAACAATACCAGCAATGATTTGAAGAAACATATACTCGTAACTGTTCGGTACGATGAAACCAAGAAGCAGAACCGTTAAAACATGTGCAAACAATCCAAGCCTTGCATCGAAGAAAGCTTTTAGAACCAATGGCAAAATACATAATGGAACAACATAAATATATTGAGAATTATAGTTTATTATTAACGTAGTTAATAATATCATTAATGCAATGTTAAAGAAAATGAATGTTACCTTAGTATTATTTAGAAATACCTCCATTCTATATTTCCGTAAAAACAGTAATAACATTAAAAGTGCCAATGCTACTAGTAAAGTATAAGCTACTAATACCCAATTATAATTAGCTGTATTCCATACCTGAGATTCGTATTCAGATTTTAAAGAATTTAAAATAGTGTATTGTTCATCTTCGACAACTTGTCCTTTCGAAATTATTAACTGATCTTGCTCTATACTACCTCTTGTTAGGGATATTTTTGATAATCCTTCTTCAAGTGCTTTTTGAGTTAAACTTTCATTTAATCCTATATTTGGCTTTATTACATCAAAAAATATAGAAATCATACTATTTCGATATTCGACAGTAAGGTTATTGTCAAAGTCCTTTTCTATAAGTTGACGTAATTCACTTAGTTCGTATAAACTACCATATTGCAATTCTTTCTGAAAAGTGTTGGAAGTAGCAATGATTGCTGGTTTGTTATCAGGATAATTGTAGTCCTGATCTAAAACACCTTTAGTATAGAGCTTTTCAACAAACGATTTTCCCCATTTATATAAATGAGAATTTCGAGTATTAAGATAACTAGAATCTTTAAATGCTTGATTAAATCGGTATATATAATCGGACAACACTTTAGGCTCAATGTCCATGTTACCTTCAAAATAAACAGGACTATTCTTCTCTATTTCAAGCTTTTCATGCTCAATTTCATTTTGGGATTTTTTAATAGCAAAATTGAATGGAGCGTACAAATTCTCCGATTGCCATGGTTTACCTTTTTCAAAAGAGTACCTAAATTTTCCTGTTTTTGGAAATAAATAGACTATAAAAAGTGTAGTTACCAAGAACAGTAATATCTTATAGACTAGGGCATGGTTTTTATACCATTTATTGAGAAATACATTCATATACAATCAAATGTAATAAATATTAAAATTTTAAAGGTCTATAATCGATAATTCATTCCTAAATCTCTCAAAAATTGATTAATTTTGCAACAATTAATATCTAACATAAACATAATGAATAAAGACGTTGTAATAGTTTCTGCCGTTAGAACACCAATAGGAAGTTTTTTAGGTAGTTTATCTAAAGTACCTGCACCACAACTTGGAGCTATTGCTATTAAAGCTGCATTAGAAAAAATCGACTTGAAATCAGAAATGGTTGATGAAGTATTAATGGGTAACGTAGTGCAAGCTGGTACAGGACAAGCACCTGCTAGACAAGCTGCTATATATGCTGGTATTCCTGATACTGTTCCTTGTACTACAATAAATAAAGTTTGTGCTTCTGGTATGAAAGCTGTAATGCAAGCAGCACAAGCCATACAATTAGGTGATGCAGAAATCGTTGTTGCTGGTGGTATGGAGAATATGAGCTCTATTCCACATTATTATCATGCACGTACTGGCACGAAATTTGGACCAGCAACACTTGAAGATGGTATGCAAAAAGATGGTTTAGTAGATGCATATGATAAAAATGCCATGGGTGTTTGTGCCGATGCATGTGCTACGAAATATAAATTTAGTAGAGAAGACCAAGATGCTTATGCCATCCAATCATACGAACGCTCAAAATCCGCTTGGCTTACAGGCAAATTTAGTAATGAAGTTATAGCTGTAGAAGTACCTCAGCGTCGTGGTGAACCAATTGTTGTAGATAAAGATGAAGAATACTCAAATGTGAGGATGGAAAAAATCCCTGCTTTACGACCTGCGTTTACTAAAGATGGAACAGTAACAGCAGCAAATGCATCTACAATTAATGATGGTGCAGCTGCTATGGTATTAATGAGTCGGAAAAAAGCAAATGAATTAGGCTTATCTCCTATTGCAACTATAAAAAGTTATGCTGATGCAGCTCAAGAACCAAAATGGTTTACTACTGCACCTGCTAAAGCCTTGCCAAAAGCACTAGCAAAAGCTAACATAGACATAAAAGATGTAGATTACTTTGAATTTAATGAAGCATTTTCTGTAGTCGGTTTAGCTAATATGAAAATATTAGGTTTAAACGATAGCAATGTAAATGTTAATGGTGGTGCGGTTTCATTAGGTCACCCTCTTGGATGTTCAGGAGCTAGAATTTTAGTAACGCTGATTAATGTACTTCATCAAAACGATGCTAAACTTGGAGCTGCTGCTATATGTAATGGTGGTGGTGGTGCTTCAGCTATGGTATTAGAACGTGGTTAAATTTTATTTATGCAATACGGTATTTGCAATCTTGGAATTGTACCAATACGATTAGAGCCAAGCGATACTAGTGAAATGGTAACGCAAGCTTTGTATGGTGATCGTTTTAAAGTATTAGAAAAAAGAAAAAATTGGAGCCGTATTCGTTTCTCTTTTGATAAATACGAAGGTTGGATCGATAATAAACAGTATAAGGAGATTGAAGAATTTGATTATAAAGGATTATCTAATTCTGACATGAAACTTTCTAAGGATTTAATTGAGTTTGTTTCTGATGCTTCAAATAATTTATATCTAATCCCAGTAGGATCAGATTTAAATGGTTTAGCATTGCTTCATCATAATTTCGATGGATCTATTTTATCTTCAAAAAGAAATAAGTCTGAAATTATTAAAACCTCATTTCTATATTTAAATTCCCCATATTTATGGGGTGGAAAAACACCTTTTGGCATTGACTGTTCTGGTTTTACTCAAATAGTTTATAAGCTCAATGGTTATAAATTATTTAGAGATGCTTCTGAGCAAGCTTCACAAGGAGAAGCATTGAGTTTTATTGAAGAAAGTGAACCAGGTGATTTAGCTTTTTTTGATAATGCTGAAGGTAACATTATCCACGTAGGTATTATTATGGAAGATAATCATATTATACATGCTCACGGAAAAGTAAGAATTGATAGATTAGATCATAGTGGTATTTATAATATTGACAAAAATATGCATACTCACAAACTCAGAGTGATTAAAAAGATTATATAAAAAAAG
>NZ_CAXBGB010000031.1:0-31614 GCF_963975125.1 uncultured Winogradskyella sp.
AAAAAAATCCTGAATTTTTATTCAGGATTTTAATTTTCTCTATTTAGAATCATTTATTAGGGCTCTTACTTTTTCCTCTAATTCATCCATTAAATCAGGATTATCTTTAATGAGGGATTTAACAGCATCGCGCCCTTGACCAAGCTTAGTGTCTTGGTAACTAAACCAAGAACCACTCTTTTTTACAATTTCGTGTGCTACAGCTAAATCTAAAACCTCACCTACTTTAGAGATACCTTCACCATACATAATATCAAATTCTGCGAGTCTAAATGGTGGCGCTACTTTATTTTTAACAACCTTAACTCTGGTTTTATTACCCATTACATTGCTATCACTATCCTTAATTTGTGTAGAACGTCTAATGTCTAAACGAACAGAAGCATAAAATTTAAGGGCGTTACCACCAGTTGTGGTTTCAGGATTACCGAACATTACACCAATTTTTTCACGTAGCTGGTTAATAAAAATCACAGTGCAATTTGTTTTGCTAATTGAAGCGGTTAATTTTCTTAAAGCTTGAGACATTAAACGCGCATGTAAGCCCATTTTAGAATCTCCCATTTCACCTTCAATTTCACTTTTTGGCGTTAATGCAGCTACTGAGTCAATAACAACAATATCAATAGCACCAGACCTAATTAAATTATCTGCGATTTCTAAGGCTTGCTCACCATTATCTGGTTGAGAAATAATTAAATTATCAATATCCACACCTAAGTTTTCAGCATAAAAACGGTCAAAAGCATGTTCTGCATCAATAAACGCAGCAATACCACCAGCTTTTTGAGCTTCTGCAATGGCATGAAGCGTTAACGTTGTTTTACCAGAAGATTCAGGGCCGTATATTTCAACAACTCTTCCTCTTGGGTATCCGCCAACTCCTAAAGCAATATCTAAACCTAGAGAACCCGATGAAATAGCATCTATATCTACAATGGCCTGGTCACTCATTTTCATCACAGTACCTTTGCCATAAGCTTTATCTAACTTATCTAAAGTTAATTTTAATGCCTTTAATTTTGCGTCTTTCTCACTACTCATTTCTTCTATTTTTCTTTAAACTCGTCTAAGCGAATTCTTCATTAATGTATCTCCAAAAATACCACTTATTTTAATTACTTCAATTTTATGACGCAACCATTTTACACTTTTTACATCTACTAAATGAAAAAGGAAATAATTGCTATGTAAACCTATAACAGTTGTAAAAAGTATAAAAAAGCATTTTTTACTCTTACAACCAAATAGTAATGAATTAGGTGTTTCAGTGGTTGTTATTATAATGAATACTGTGAAGCCGATGTCGATTAACTTTTTTAATTTGTTTTAAGTTAGTAGTTAATCTAAAAAGCGCTTTGAAACTTTCAAAGTGCTTTTTTTGTGCTTATTCTAATGCATTTCATTAAAAATAATACCTTTGTATAATAATTATTCTTTAACCTTAAAATTAGTATAGCATGCAACTGTACAATAACTTAAGTGCTAAGGAAAGAGCAGAACTTATTATAAAAGCGGGAAAAGAACGCTTAACAATCTCTTTCTACAAGTACGCCAAAATAGGCAATACCGAAATTTTTAGAAACCACATGTTTTTAGCTTGGGATCAACAAGAGGTCTTGGGAAGAATTTATGTTGCTAAAGAAGGTGTTAATGCACAACTTTCTGTGCCAGCAGAGAATTTCGACGTCTTTAAAAATCATTTAGATACTATTTCTTTTTTAGAAAGTGTGAGATTAAACATTGCTATTGAGCACGATAATTTTGCATTTCTAAAGTTGAAAGTCAAAGTGCGTAATAAAATCGTCGCAGATGGTTTGGTCGATGACACTTTTGATGTTACAAATAGAGGTGTTCATGTTAATGCTGAAAAGTTTAACGAACTTATTGAAGATCCAAACACCGTTTTGGTAGATATGCGAAACCATTATGAAAGCGAAATTGGCCATTTTAAAAATGCAATAACTCCAGATGTAGACACCTTTAGAGAGTCTCTAGATTTAATTGAAGATGATTTAAAAGAACACAAAGAAGATAAAAAATTAGTAATGTATTGTACTGGTGGAATTCGTTGTGAGAAAGCCAGCGCCTATTATAAGCACAAAGGGTATAAAAATGTGTTTCAGCTCGAAGGTGGAATTATTAATTATGTAAGACAAGTTGAAGCCAACGAATTAGAAAATAAATTTATTGGTAAAAACTTTGTGTTTGATGAGCGTCGTTCAGAGCGAATTTCTGAGGATGTTATTGCTAATTGCCATCAATGTGGTGAGCCAGCAGATTTACACACCAATTGTGCAAATGAAGCCTGTCATTTGTTATTTATTCAATGTGAATCTTGTAAAGAAAAGATGGAAAATTGCTGCTCAACAAATTGTATGGATATTAATAGATTGTCATTCGAGAAGCAAAAAGCGTTAAGAAAAGGTCAAGGTAATAGTAATGATATTTTTAAAAAAGGAAGAGCTAATCATTTACCTTATAAAAAAGATTTGAGGAATATTTTTGAAACTTAAAAAAACGATAAAATATAAAACAGTGATGCAAAACATTGAATTAATGGCACCTGCAGGAAATTTCGAATCATTGCAGGCAGCTTTAGATAATGGTGCGGATTCTATATATTTTGGAGTAGAACAACTCAATATGCGAGCTAGAGCTTCGATTAATTTTACTTTAGATGATTTACCAAAAATAGTTGAGCGTTGCCAAGCTAAAAATGTTAGAAGTTATTTAACCCTAAATACAATAATTTACGATCACGATTTATCTATCGTAAAAATGTTGATTAAAAAGGCTAAAGAGGCTAAGGTAACAGCTGTTATTGCAATGGACCAGGCAGTTATTGCAGTAGCAAGACAGCATGCCCTAGAAGTACATATTTCTACACAAATTAATATTACCAATATTGAAACGGTGAAATTTTATTCTCTCTTTGCAGACACAATGGTATTGAGTAGGGAATTAAGTTTACGACAGGTAAAATATATTACAGAGCAGATTGAAAAAGACCAAATTAAAGGCCCTTCAGGCAAGTTAATTGAAATAGAAATTTTTGGCCATGGTGCACTTTGTATGGCCGTTTCTGGCAAATGTTATATGAGTCTTCATTCTCACAATTCATCAGCTAACAGAGGTGCTTGTAAACAAAATTGCAGAAAAAAATATACCGTTATAGACCAAGAAACGGGAGTGAAAATGGAAATAGATAACGAATATATTATGTCTCCTAAAGATTTATGTACAATCGATTTTTTAGATCAGGTGGCAGATTCAGGTGTAAAAGTTCTAAAAATAGAAGGTCGAGGTCGAGCACCAGAATATGTTGCTAAAGTCATTAAATGTTATAGAGAAGCAATAAATAGTTTGGGTAATAATACATATTCAAAGGAGAAATCAAACTATTGGATGCAAGAACTTAAGAAAGTCTATAATCGAGGTTTTTGGAGTGGATATTATTTAGGGCAGAAACTTGGAGAATGGAGTAACAGTTCGGGCAGCCATGCTACACAGAAGAAAGTCTATATTGGTAAAGGGGTTCATTTTTATCCTAAAGCTCAAATTGGAGAATTTATAATTGAAGCTTATGATGTGTCTGTAGGTGATACAATTTTAATCACTGGCCCAACCACAGGAGTTAAAGAATTTCAACTGAAGGAGATGCTGGTTAATGATAAAGCTTTAGAAAAAGGAACTAAAGGGGATGCTATTACCATCCCTTTAGAATTTAGAATTAGACCATCAGATAAATTATACAAAATAGTAGAAAATAAGGTTGAAGCCTAATGGTCGTTATAACTTTACAACGTAACAAATGTATTGGCTGTAATTACTGTGTAGAACTTGCGCCAAATCAATTTCAAATGTCAAAAAAGGACGGGAAATCTGTTTTGCTTCATTCTAAAGATAAAAAAGGATTTCATACGCTAAAATCTAAAGACTATGAGATTTTAGAGCCAAGTATAAGTGCGTCCAAAGTCTGTCCTGTTAAAATAATTAGGGTTAAAGACATCTAGCGGTTAATTTAAAGATTTGAAATTATTAAGAGCCAGTTTAAACTTACTTATAAATCAATTTATTGAGTTATACACTTAAGAAACGTGATTTTATTTTTATTTCTACTGATTTTAAACTAGTTACATAAAACCGAAGGAAGAACTAGAAGATTCTATCAGTATGTTTGCATATTTTTAAAGAAAAACACATTGTAACTAATTGAATGACAGTATCAAAACTAACAGCAACTAAGTGACTAACTCAATCAATTTAATTGTTTTCCCCCCTTCTAGATATACAAAACACACACCATTAGATAGTTATTCTAAGTTTAATTCTTTAACACCTTCTACTGAATTTTTAATAAAGACTAAAATTGTGATTATAATTTATGCAAAACTCGCATTATAAGAAAGTTGTAAGTTTTTTAAAGAGCTCTAATCTTCGCATATAATGCAATTATTTTTCTGAATAAATAATATTATCTTTACTCATTAATTATTTACGAATCCTATATCTAGATTTTTAAAGCATCTAGATTTAATATATATAATTTTTATGGCTTGTAACAGTTGCTCAACTGGTAAAGACGGCCAACCAAAAGGATGCAAAAACAATGGTACTTGCGGCACAGATAGCTGCAATAAACTCACTGTTTTTGATTGGTTAGCTAATATGTCACTCCCTAACGGACAAGATCCTTTTATAGGTGTCGAGGTGCGCTTTAAAAACGGAAGAAAACTCTATTATAAAAACACTGAAAATCTTACTCTAAGTATAGGCGATATTGTGGCTACACAGGCAAAATCTGGTCACGATATCGGTATGGTAACCTTAACAGGTGAATTGGTTCGTGTGCAAATGAAACGTAAAAAGGTAGATCTTGAAGATGCTGAAAACGTTTTAAAAATATATCGAAAGGCATCTCAAAAAGATATAGATATTTGGTCTGCTTCAAGAGATAAGGAAGAACCAATGAAGGTAAAAGCGCGCCAGTTTGCAATTGATTTAAATCTGAAAATGAAAATTTCGGATATCGAATATCAAGGCGATGGCAGTAAAGCCACCTTTTACTATACAGCAGAAGAACGTGTAGATTTTAGAGAACTGATAAAAGTTTTTGCGCGTGAGTTTAGAACACGTATAGAAATGAAACAAGTTGGCTTTAGACAAGAAGCAGCTAGACTTGGAGGTATTGGGTCTTGCGGAAGAGAGCTTTGTTGTTCTACCTGGCTAACAGATTTTAGATCCGTTAGCACATCGGCAGCACGTTATCAACAATTGTCTCTAAACCCTTTAAAACTTGCGGGACAATGTGGTAAGTTAAAATGTTGTCTTAATTATGAACTAGATTCCTACTTAGATGCCCTAAAAGCATTCCCTAAAAATGACACAAAATTACACACCGAAAAAGGTACAGCAGTTTGCCAAAAGACAGATATCTTTAAAGGTTTAATGTGGTATGCCTATGAAGGCGAATGGATGAATTGGCACATTATCACTACAGATCAGGCCAATGAAATCATTGCTAAAAATAAGAATAAAGAAAAAGTTTTAAGCCTCGAAGAATATGCTGCTGAGCACATCCAAGACACTAAAAACGAATTTGAGAACGTTGTAGGTCAAGATAGTTTAACACGTTTTGATAATCCAAAATCGAATAACAAACGTAAAAACAATAAGAACAGCAACAGAAATCGAAACCGAAATAAAAATCGTAATCAAAAAACAAATGCAAAAAAGAACTAGTAGGTTATTGCTTCTTGTAATTACCTTATGTTTTTTAATCACAAGTTGCGACTCAAAAGTAGTGTTCGATGTCTATAAATCAGTACCATCAAAATGGCATAAGGATTCTGTTGCTAGTTTTAATTTTAAAGCACCAGATGCCATAAAGAATTACGATTTATATCTGCAATTAAGAAATACTAATGACTATAAGTTTAATAATTTATTCCTAATAGTTGAACTAAATTATCCTAACGGAAAAGTAGTTAAGGATACTTTAGAGTATAAAATGGCAGCACCAAATGGTAAACTTTTAGGCACTGGTTTTTCAGATCTTAAAGAAAACAAGCTTTGGTATAAAGGATTTAAAGCACCTTTTAAATTTATTGAAGAAGGAGACTACACCGTTAACATTCAGCATGCTATGAGAAGCAATGGCGAAGTTAATGGTATTGTGAATTTAGAAGGAATAACAGATATTGGTTTTAGAGTAGAACAGGCTCAAAAGTAGTAATTATGGCAAAGAAGAAAGTAAAACAATCTAAATCAGAAGCATTAGATTTTTCAAAATACATACGTTGGTTTTGGATGGCATTTTCTGGCGGTGTCTTAGCTGTAGTTTTATTATTCTTATTAGCATCTTGGGGACTCTTAGGTGAAATGCCAGATTATACCAGATTAGAAAACCCAGAAACTAATTTAGCAACAGAAATTATATCTTCAGACGGAAAAACTCTTGGGAAGTTTTATTTTGACGATAATAGAACACCTGTCGGCTTTGAAGATTTACCAAAAAATTTAGTAGATGCATTAGTTGCTACAGAAGATACTCGTTATTATGAGCATTCTGGTATTGATGGTCGTGGTACCTTAAGAGCTTTTTTCTTTTTAGGTGGTAGAGGAGGTGCCAGTACAATTTCTCAACAATTAGCACGACAATTATTTGTAGGTGTTGCTTCTACAAGTACAATAAGTAGATTGACCCAAAAAATAAAAGAATGGGTTATAGCCATACGTTTAGAACGCCAATACACTAAGGAAGAGATTATTGCCATGTATTTTAATATTTATGATTTTGGTAATAATGGGGATGGTATTCGCTCTGCGTCTAGAATTTATTTTAATAAGGAACCAAAAGATTTAGATTTAAAAGAGTCTGCCATGTTGGTAGGTATGTTTAAGAATTCTTCATTATATAATCCAATTCCATCAAGAAATCCTGTTGGTGTTAGAAACAGACGTAATGTTGTATTAGCTCAAATGGCTAAATATGACTACATCACTCAAAAAGAAAAAGATTCATTACAAAAAACAGAATTAGATTTAGATTTCACACCAGAAACCCATCGTGAAGGTATTGCTACCTATTTTAGGGAATACCTTAGAGGATTTATGAAGGAATGGGCAAATAATCAAAACAACAGAAAGCCAGATGGAAGCAAATACGATTTGTATAGTGATGGTCTTAAAATATTTACGACGATAGACTCACGAATGCAACAATATGCTGAAGATGCTGTGGCTTTGCACATGCCAAGGTTGCAAACAGAATTTAACCATCAAAATAAAAGCAATAAAACCGAACCATTTTTAGAGTTAGATCAGTCTGAAATTAAAAAACTGATGAACGATGGTATGAAACGTGGTGAACGCTGGAGAATACTCAAAAAACAAGGAAAGTCAGAGAAAGAAATTAGAGCATCATTTAATGAACCAATAGAAATGCGTGTTTTTAAATGGGTTGATGGAAAAGTAGGAGAAGTAGATACGGTTATGAAACCCATAGATTCTATGCGTTATTACAAGTCGTTTTTACGTACAGGTATGATGTCTATGGACCCTATAACAGGTCATGTCAAGGCTTGGGTTGGCGGTATGGATTACAAACATTTTCAGTACGATATGGTAAAACAAGGAAAGCGCCAAGTTGGTTCTACATTTAAACCATTTGTATATGCAACTGCAATAGATCAATTACAACTATCACCATGCGATTCTTTCCCAAGATCACCAATTACTATTGAAGCTAATAAATTTGGAAATCCTGAATCTTGGACAGTGAAAAATTCTGACGGTAATTATTCAGGTGTACAAACTCTTAAAGATGCTTTAGCAAGTTCTACAAACACAATTACCGCGCGTTTAATGAACGAAATAGGACCACAGCCTGTTGTTGAAATGGCTAGAAAATTAGGTGTTGAGCAAGATATTTTACCAGTACCAGCAATTGCATTAGGCACTCCAGATATTAGTGTTTATGAGATGGTAGCAGCATATTCTACATTTGCAAATAAAGGCGTTTATAATACACCTGTAATGGTGACACGTATAGAGGATAAAAATGGTACAGTATTATATCAGTTTACACCAGAAAGTAAAGATGTATTGAGTGAGGAAGTGGCCTACGTAACTGTTAACCTCATGGAAGGGGTAACAAATGCAGGTTCAGGGAAAAGATTAAGACATAGTGGTCTAGATAAATGGAACTCAATGTATCGGAAGATTATGACAGGTTACCCTTACGAATTCAAAAACCCTATCGCAGGTAAAACAGGGACTACACAAAACCAAAGTGATGGTTGGTTTATGGGAATGGTACCAAACCTGGTGACGGGAGTTTGGGTTGGGGCAGAAGATAGAGCGGCTCATTTTAAAACAATTACTTACGGACAGGGAGCATCAATGGCACTGCCAATTTGGGGATTATATATGAAAGCCTGTTATGCAGACAAAACATTAAACG
The DNA here is from genome assembly GCF_963975125.1 of uncultured Winogradskyella sp. Lineage (GTDB taxonomy): Bacteria > Bacteroidota > Bacteroidia > Flavobacteriales > Flavobacteriaceae > Winogradskyella. The sequence goes on from NZ_CAXBGB010000031.1 coordinate 8,468, forward strand.
TCTCTAAAGAAAAATTTGAAAAGCCCTCAGAACTATCTATAAACGTCGATTGTACTGTATTAGATGAAGGTGATTTAGGTAGTGATTTAGATACAACAGATAATATTGATGTTGAAGTGGACTTCCTTCCTTTACCATAAAACGTTATTCAATTTTAGTTAGATTTTAATATGAAATCTAACCTTAGTTTTGTATTTTTCAAAAGCAAAATTTTTCAAGATATGATTAATAAAAAAGTAGCGAATGTTACTGAAGCTTTGCTAGGTGTAAAAGATAATATGACTTTTATGTTCGGTGGTTTCGGACTTTCAGGAATTCCTGAAAATGCCATAGCAGAATTGGTAAAACTAAATGTAAAAAATTTAACCTGTATTTCTAATAATGCAGGTGTTGATGATTTTGGCTTAGGTTTATTGTTACAGCAAAAACAAATTAAAAAAATGATTTCATCTTATGTTGGTGAAAACGATGAGTTTGAACGTCAAATGCTTTCAGGCGAACTAGATGTAGAATTAATTCCTCAAGGAACACTAGCAGAGCGAGCTAGAGCAGCTCAAGCAGGTTTTCCTGCGTTTTATACACCAGCTGGTTACGGAACAGAAGTAGCTGATGGTAAAGAGACCAGAGAGTTTGATGGAAAGATGTATGTTTTAGAGTACGCCTTTGATGCCGATTTTGGATTTATTAAAGCATGGAAAGGAGATGCGGCCGGAAACTTAATCTTTAAAGGAACTGCTCGTAATTTTAATCCAAATATGTGTGGTGCAGCAAAAATTACAATAGCTGAGGTAGAAGAATTAGTTCCTGTAGGTGAATTAGATCCTAATCAAATACATATTCCAGGCATATTTGTTCAGCGTATATTTAAAGGAGAACATTTTGAGAAACGTATTGAACAACGAACAGTAAGACAACGTAAGTAATATGTTAGATAAAAACGGAATCGCAAAACGTATTGCAAGAGAAGTTAAAGATGGTTACTATGTTAACTTAGGAATTGGTATACCTACGTTGGTGGCTAATTTTGTAAGAGAGGATATTGAGGTTGAATTTCAAAGTGAGAATGGTGTTCTTGGTATGGGACCATTTCCTTTTGAGGGAGAAGAAGATGCAGATCTAATTAATGCTGGTAAACAAACGATTACTACAATGCCTGGTGCTTCATTTTTTGATTCAGCAACTAGTTTTGCAATGATAAGAGGTCAACATGTTGATTTGACTATACTTGGAGCCATGGAGGTGTCAGAAAACGGCGATATTGCTAACTGGAAAATTCCAGGTAAAATGGTAAAAGGTATGGGAGGAGCAATGGATTTAGTTGCAAGTGCAGAAAATATAATTGTAGCCATGATGCATACCAATAGAGCAGGAGCATCTAAGTTGTTAAAAACATGTTCATTACCATTAACCGGAGTTGGTTGTGTAAAGAAAATAGTAACCAATATGGCGGTTATAGAGGTAACTACATGTGGATTTAAATTGTTAGAGCGTGCTCCTGGAGTTTCTGTTAAAGCAATTAAAAATGCAACAGAAGGTCATTTAGTTATTGATGGAGATATACCTGAGATGGAATTATAATTTATTAATACTTAATAAAACTTTGCTTTAAGCTATTTAATAATTAGATGTAAGTAAAATCCTCAATAAAACATTTAAATGTTAAATAAATACGTATTTCATCGATTTTTAATGTATTTAATCTATTTAATATAAAATATGTTACATATTAGCAGTCCCAAATATAAATATCCAAATTTACCATAATCTTAAATTTATGATTTGCCCCAAATCTATCGTAAATAACTGCTTATGAAAACACAATCAAATCTACCAGAACCTACTTTAAACGAAAACGTTATGTTTTCAAGTTTTAAAAACACAATGAGGTTAGTCTCAAATGTTTTACAGTTAACTAAGAAAGTATTCATGCTATAACCCTTTGGGTATAGCATGAATTAATTTTTTGGTGTAATCTCTTTCAGGTGATTCGTATATTTTGTCGGCATCACCGATTTCTTCAATTTTCCCTTTATTCATTACAATTAGTTGATCTGCCATATATTTTACTACTGCTAAATCGTGTGAAATAAATAGGTATGTAAAGCCAAATTGTTCTTTTAAATCATTCAATAGATTTAGAACTTGTGCTTGTACAGAAATATCTAGCGCAGAAACTGATTCATCACAAACAATAAGTTGAGGTTCTATTGCGATAGTCCTTGCAATACCAATTCGCTGCCTTTGCCCGCCAGAAAATTCGTGAGGATACCTGTTATAATACGAAGCATCTAGACCAACTTTTTCTAAAATTATTAATACCTTTTCTTTACGCTCATCATCATTACTCCCAATATTATGGACCTTCATTGGCTCTAAAATAGCATTACCAATATTAAGTCTCGGGTTTAATGAAGCAAAAGGATCTTGGAAGATAATTTGAATATCTTTCCGTAAAGCGCGCAATTCTCTAGGTTTTAAATTTGTGATAGTTTTCCCTTTATATTTAATACTACCAGCAGTAGCTTTATCTAATTGTAATATGGCATTTCCCAATGTAGATTTTCCACACCCAGATTCTCCGACAAGACCAATAGTTTCTCCAGGATATATTTTAAAACTAACACCATCAACGGCTTTAAAAGGAACATCTTTAGAGAACCAACCAGTTTTTGAGAGGTAAGTCTTTTCAACATCAATAACTTCTAGTAAGGGATTTTGATTATATAATATTTTATGATTTACGATTCTATCATTATCAGAGATTCTGTTTTCATTAACTGTATTAGCTATGAAATCTGAAATTGTAGGCAATTGCTTTAATCGAAACTCAGTAGATGGTCTTGCTCCAATTAAGGCTTTGGTATAATGGTGTTCTGGTTTGCTAAATATAGATTTGGTATCATTTTGTTCAACAATTTCACCCTTATACATTACCATCACTTTATCGGCTAATTCTGAAACCAAAGACAGATCATGTGAAATAAACAGCACACTCATTTTAGTTTCTTTTTTAATCTCTTTAATTAGTTCTAATATTTCTTTTTGAACCGTAACGTCTAAAGCTGTAGTCGGTTCGTCTGCAATTAATAATTTTGGTTTGCACGCAATTGCCATAGCAATCATAACACGCTGTTTCTGTCCACCAGAAATTTCGTGTGGATAGGCTTTAGCAATTCTATTTGGGTTAGGAAGTTTTACTTTTTCAAATAAATTTAATACTTCCGTTTTAATTTCAGTTTTTAATAAATTTGAATGTCGTTTTAAAATTTCTTCAACTTGTTTTCCACAGCGCATAGATGGATTTAAAGAACTCATCGGTTCTTGAAAAATCATAGCAATATCTTTACCTCTTAGCGTTTGAAATTCTTTATCAGAAAGCTCAGTAAGGTCTAAACCATTAAATATAATTGAGCCAGATGTAATTTTAGAAATGCCCTTAGGTAGTAAACCCATTAAGGCAAGTGAAGTTATTGACTTTCCAGAACCAGATTCGCCTACAACAGCAATAATTTCATTTGGTAGAATTTCAAAGGATATAGATTTAATAATTGAGTTCGCCTTCTTTCCATTAAAAAATGAAATAGATAGACTCTTTACCTTCAGCAAGGTTTCATTTGACATATGTAAAAATAATATAAAATCAATGACCGAATATGTATAAATACCTTCATTTTACGTTTTTTTCACATAAGTCACTTAATTTGTAAGTTGCTGATATATAGTAAGATGATTTTTTTAAATATTTTTATTCGTGCATTTCATCGATTTTATTTGCGCTTTGTCTGTATTTAGGATTTTTTTATAATATATTAGCCCTCTAATAAAATTCATTGAAACCCCAAACTGATGAAAAAAATTACTTTAACTTTAACCGCTATCCTCATGTTTTTGTGTAGCGTAAATGCACAGAACTCAGAAAAAGAAAAAGCTGAAAAATATCTTCAAGCTAAAGGCGAAATAACCTTTACGTTTCAGGCTCCTAATAACATGGACATAGAAAAGCTTACTAAAAATATGTCTATAATAAACTATGACGCAAGTACTAAAATAGTAAAGGCATGGGCCAATACGTCTCAGTTTAGAAATTTTGAAACTAAAAATATTGCTTACCAAGTTCCTAAAAGTGAGAATGAAGTCGAGGAGGTATTAATATATGATGTCCGACCTCTAGCTAGTAGATCAAGTACTGTTGCTAATAGAATTAGTGCTGCGACATTGACTTTTCCGGTAGGTAGTTATCCTACTTATGCCGAATATGCACAACAAATGCAAGATTTTGAAAATGATTATCCTGCTCTAGTTGAAAAAGTAAGTATAGGAGCAACCAGCCAGGGAGATAAAGAATTATTATTCGTTAAGATTTCTGATAATGTTTCTACTGACGAACAAGAACCTAAACTAATGTTGACGTCTTCTATGCACGGAGATGAGATTGCGGGTTACCCAATGATGTTATCATTAATTGATTACATTTTAACGGTTTACAGTAATACAGGTCATGCAGACCATGCTAGAATTAAAAATTTAGTTGAAAATGCTGAGATTTGGATTAATCCTAGTGCTAATCCAGATGGAACATACAATAATAGTCCAAGTAATGTGTCAGTAGTAAATGCCACAAGAGCAAATGCAAACGGTATAGATTTAAATAGAAACTATCCAGATAATGTAGCAGGAGCACATTATGATGGCGAAGTTTATCAAACAGAAACTTTAGCATTTATGGCTTTAGCAGATGCAAATAACTTTGTAATAGCAGCCAACTTTCATGGAGGTACAGAATTAGTTAATTATCCTTTTGATAATGCTCGTGTGAATGAATATGAGCACTCAGATGGTGATTGGTTTGAGTACATTGGTGTAGAATATGCTACTAATGCGCAAACAGATGCAAATTCTGGACCAAGCTCAACACCTTCATATAGTAATAAGTCTTCATATATGACTGATGATGATGACTGGGACAATCCTGGAGGTCTTTACCCTAATAATTTCATAGAAAGTCCAGGTGTAACTCATGGAGCAGAATGGTATAGAGTATATGGTGGCCGCCAAGATTACATGAATTTTTATCAACAATGTAGAGAAATTACAATAGAACTTTCAGATGTTAAAATTTTACCAGAAAGTTCATTAGTTGATTATTGGTATTATAACAGGGATGCTTTATTAGATTTTTTAACACAAGGAACTTATGGTTTTAGAGGTGTTGTATTAGATGCTAACACAAATAATCCAATAGAAGATGTAAAAGTTACTGTAGTTGCACATGATGCTTATGGTTCTGAAGTAAATACAGATACAGATGGAGATTACTATCGGCCAATTAAAGGAGGTACATATAGTTTATTGTTTGAAGCTCCATGCTATCAATCAGCAACTATATCTAGTCAATCTATTAGTGACGGTAATATAGTTACCTTATCTGATGTATTACTTACACCAATTACGCCTTCAGTGCCTAGTAGTTTAAGTGCATCAGCTATTGATACAGATTCAGCGTCATTAGGTTGGACCTCTACAGGTTCAATATTTAATTTAAGGTATAGAGAAGTTGGTACAACACCTTGGAATGATGTTTTAGGACTAACAACTAATTCTTATGACATAACAGGCTTAACTATAGCTACAAATTATGAATTTGAAGTACGATCATTATGTGGTGCGGTTACGTCTGCTTATTCAACTAGTTTTAGTTTTACCACTGCTTCAGTTACTTATTGTGCATCTCAAGGTAATAGTGTTGCAGATGAATTTATTTCTAGAATACAATTAAACTCTATTGATAATAGTACAGGAGGACAATCGTATTCAGATTTCACAAATATTTCTACTACTCTAATTGTCGGTGAAAATTATACAATAACTGTTACACCTACCTGGACAGGTACTACCTATTCTGAAGGTTATGGAGTTTGGATAGATTATAACGGAGATGGTACATTTACAAGTGCAGAGCGTGTAATGAATCAATCTCCTACTTCAAACATTTCTGTAAGTGCAACATTTAATATACCTGCAACTGTAACAACAGGTAATACTAGAATGAGAGTTTCAATGCGTTATAATACCCAACCAAATGCAGACGGATGTGGATCTTATGATTATGGTGAAGTTGAAGACTATACTATTAACTTATTTGATGGTCTTGTATATAGCAGTAATGTTTGGACACCAAACGCTCCAACTAATTTAACATCTTCAAAGGACGTTTTTGTTGAAGATGGGATATATACTGTAAATTCAGATATTAGTATTAACAATTTAACTGTTGATTCTGCTGCAACCATAAACGTTAATAAGGGAAAATCTATTTCAACTGGAGGTAATGTTATAAATAATGGTGAATTTGTACTAAATTCAGACTCTATTGAGTATTCTAGTTTACTAGTAGGAGGAACAGTTACTGGAGATGTAAAATATAATCGCCATGTTAATTCTAATGTAAACGGAAATGATTTAGTGTCACCACCAGTTAGTGGTCAGTCTTTTACCGACTTTATTTCTAATAACTCTAATATACTTTCTAATACTGGACAGACGCTTTACCTTTTCGGTCCATTTGAAAAGCCAACTAACGACTTTCAGCTTTATTCTAATGTAGAGTCTGCAAATCTTGATGTGGCAAAAGGTTATAGAGCAGCATCTACAGACAACCAAACATTTATGTTCTCGGGTGCAGTAACAACATCTGCATTAAATGTACCTATTCTTAAAGTAGGTAGTGGAAATGCAAAGTGGAATTTAATAGGAAACCCTTATACATCATATATAAAATTAGCAGATTTTTTAACAGCAAATATTGCTGAATTAGACACTCAAAGTGTTGCAGTCTATGGTTACGATGCCGATAATGCTAACGGAAGCGTATGGGCTATTTGGAATTTGGCATACTCAGATGCTAACCCTAATACTTTAATTGCACCAGGACAAGGATTTTTTGTCTCATCTAAAGATGGCGGATCTAATATATCGTTTACACCATCGATGAGAGCCTTAGGATCTTCAGATGATTTTATTGTTGGTAGAACATCGAATTCAGTCGTTCACTCTATTGTTCAAATCTCCTCAGGGACACAAACTTATGGTACAGAGTTTTACTTAACTAATAATGCCACCTTAGGTTTGGATTTAGGATATGATGCTGAACACTTTGGAGGTGCGCCTTCTGATTTTGCAATTTATTCAGAGCTTACTGAAAATAGTCAAGGTTTAGATATGGCAATACAATCTATAGGATTTGATGATATAGATAACGATCCCGTTATTCCTTTAGGTGTAAACGTTGCTCAGGGCGAACAAATTACTATTAGTATGGTTGAGCCTATTTCAGAGTATAGTGTGTATTTAGAAGATGCGCTCACAAATACCTTTACGCTTTTAAACACTTCTGATTATAGCTTTACTGCAGATACAGATTTATCTGACACGGGACGTTTTTATTTAAGGTTCGCACAAAATACCTTATCGGTTATAGATTCAGACCTTTATAATATTCAAGTATATTCAGATTCAAATCTAGAGCAAATAGTTGTAAAAGGACAATTAAGTGAAGACACAAAATTAACGCTTTATGATATTCAAGGAAGAGAAATATTGAATAAAGCATTAGATTCAAATAATAACGTTCATACTATAAACACATCTCAATATACTTCGGGTATTTATTTAGTAAAGCTTTCAAATAGTTTAAATAGCATGACTAAGAAATTAATCATTAGATAAATTCTATATTTACATAAAATAAAAAAGCTCAGAAAATTTTCTGAGCTTTTTTATTTTTAAGACATAAGTAAATATATTCCTACTTTTTGTTACGGTTTTTCCACACATTTTTAATATTTATGGCTTAAATATCAACACTAATCGATTTTTACTAAAAAATAACCTAACTTCAAAAAAGAATGCTATTAAATAACCAAACCCTCAACATTATGAAAATTAAATTATTGTTGCTCATCGTAACGATGGCATCCACTTTTGCGTGGTCTCAAAGTAAAGTATTATGGCAAAAGCAAAACGCAAGTGTCAATACTGTTTTAAAAGAAAATCATCAATCACTTCAAAAATTCCAATCTTTTAGCCTGAATACAGACGCTTTAAGGCAAGTACTTATAGGTGTTGCACAACGAAATGATTTTTCAGCACCATCAAATACTATTTTAGCGTTTCCAAATTCTGAAGGAAAGTTAAAACGTTTTTCTATTAAAGAAGCATCTGTAATGGATCCTGATTTACAAGCACGTTTTCCGGAAATTCGATCTTATGTTGGACAAGGAGTTGATAATGCTTCTTCTACCTTAAGATTCAGTCTATCACCAGAAGGATTAAACGGAATGATGCTTTCTGCAAATGGGAACAATACATTTATTGAACCCGTAAATCAAGGCTCAAACAGTTATGTTGTATTTAGCAGAAAAGATCGTGTTAATACTGGTGATGATTTTGAATGTAATGTAACCGAGCAAATCAATCAAACACTTAATGCAAATGCAGCTTATAGAAACGCAGATGATTCTGTACTAAGAACGTATCGCTTGGCTGTTTCAGCAACTGGTGAATATTCACAATTTCATGGAGGTACTAAAGCTTTAGCATTAGCCGCCATTAATGCGACAATGACAAGAGTTAATGGAATTTTTGAAACTGATTTTAATGTTACAATGGTATTGATTAGCAATACAGATGATGTCATCTATACAAACTCTGGAAATGATCCTTATGGAAACACAACTGGAGGTTATAACAGTGAGCTTCAATCAACATTAACAAATGTTATAGGTGAAGCAAATTACGATGTAGGTCACTTATTTGCCAACTTGCAAAATAATGGAAATGCAGGTTGTATAGGATGCGTTTGTGTTAATGGACAAAAAGGTAGCGGATGGACATCGCATACAATCCCTGAAGGAGATTTCTTTGATGTAGATTATGTGTCTCATGAGTTTGGACATCAGTTTGGAGGACGACATACCTTTACTCATAGTAGTGAGGGATCTGGTATTGCCCAAGTAGAACCTGGTAGTGGATCTACAATAATGAGTTATGCAGGTATTACAGGAGCAACCGATGTTCAGTCAAATGTTGATCCACATTTTCATGCAATTTCTATTCAACAAATATCAGATTATGCCAAGAGCACTACTTGCCAAACAAACACAAATACTGGAAATGCTGTCCCAGTTGTGGATGCAGGCTCTAACTATACAATACCAAATGGAACGGCCTTTGTTTTAGATGGTTCAGCAACAGATGCCGACGCGCCAATTGGTGCATTAACTTATAATTGGGAACAGATGGATGAAAACAATGCATCCTCAACGTATCCAAGCACAACTGCGACAACAGGTATTGCTTTTAGAGCTTATATACCAACGACATCTACCATTCGTTATTTCCCTAGACTAGAAACCATTAAAACTGGTGCAACATCTTGGCAATGGGAAGCAGTTCCTAATGTAGGAAGAACTCTAAACTTTAGATTAACTGTTAGAGATAATTTTGCAGGAGGAGGTAATAATAATAGTGATGATATGGTTGTTACTGTGAATGGAACCGCAGGACCTTTTGTCCTTAATTCACCTAATACAAATGTAACTTGGAACGCAGGTACAACTCAAGCAGTAACTTGGGATGTAGCTGGTACAACTGGAAATGGTGTAAACGCAGCCAACGTTGATATTTTCTTATCAACCGATGGTGGTGATACATATACGGTTTCTTTAGCTTCTGGCGTAACAAATGATGGTTCTCAGGATATTGTAGTGCCAAATAATGAAGGCAATCAGAATAGAATTATGGTTAAAGGCTCTAACAATATTTTCTTCGATATTTCTAATACTAATTTCACAATTGCAGGCCAAGTAGTTTGCAATGCTGATGTGCCAACAGGATTAGTTGCTTCAAATGTAGCTACTACATCTGCAACTTTGAGTTGGGGCGCAGTACCCGGAGCAACATACGATTTAAGATATAGAGAAACAGGAACTTCTACATGGATAACAAATGCAGTTACTGGAATTTCTACTGGATTAAGTGGTCTGTCTGCTTTAACACAATATGAAGCTCAGGTAAGAAGTAAATGTTCAGCTGGTGCTAATTCAGCATATAGCAGTTCTGTAAACTTTACAACTACAGATGTGCAACTAAACTATTGTAACTCAGCAAGTACTAATACTAATGATGAATATATTAGCAGAGTTCAGTTGAATACAATTGATAATACTTCGGGACCACAATTTTATTCAGATTTCACAAGTATTTCGACAGTACTAACCAAAGATTCACAATATACAATTACTGTTACTCCTACATGGACAGGAACAGTATATAACGAAGCCTACGGTGTTTGGATAGATTATAATAGAGATGGTGATTTCTCTGACGCAGGAGAAGAAGTTTTTTCTCAAGGAAATACACAAGCAACGTCAGTAAGTGGAAGTTTTACCGTTCCTTCGGGTGCAGTAGAAAATTCAACAAGAATGCGAGTTTCTATGAAGTATAATGCTTTACCAACAGCTTGTGAAACATTCCAATATGGAGAAGTAGAAGATTACACAATTATTATTGAAGGTAATGGACCAGATACTGAGGCACCAGAGATTACTTTAAATGGCGCTTCATCAGTTGATTTAATTGTAGGTGACACATATTCTGAGTTAGGAGCTACAGCAACAGATAATATTGATGGAGATATTACAGGAAATATAGTTGTTGGTGGAGATACAGTAAATACTTCAGCAACTGGAATATATCTAGTAAGCTATAACGTTAGCGATATAGCTGGTAATGCAGCAATAGAAGTTATTAGAACCGTTACTGTTACAGCAGATACAACGGCACCAATAATATCATTGATTGGAGCTTCGACGATTAATTTAGAACAAGGGGATTCTTATATAGACCAAGGTGCAACTGCATCTGATAATATCGATGGTGATTTAACATCGAGCATAGTTGTTGGAGGAGATACAGTAAATACCAATCTAGTTGGATCTTACGAAATTACATTTAATGTAAGTGATAATGCAGGTAATAATGCTGTTGAAGTTACAAGAACTGTAAATGTAAATCAAGACGCAACAATACCTGTAATAACTTTAATAGGTTCTTCATCTATAAATCTAAATATTGGTGATGCTTATGTAGAGCAAGGAGCTACAGCTATTGATAATTTTGATGGTGATATAAGTGCGAATATTATTATAACTGGAACGGTTAATTCGGCATCGGCAGGAACATATTTTGTAAACTATAATGTTAATGATGCAGCAGGAAATTCTGCCAATACAGTTACTAGAACCATAAATGTTGCAGCAGATACAACAGCACCTATAATTAATTTAATAGGAGCATCAACAATTAATCTAACGGTTGGTGATTCTTACACTGAACAAGGAGCAACAGCTACAGATAATGTTGATGGAAACCTTACAGGAAGTATAGTTGTAACAGGCACAGTGAATACTGCAGCTGCAGGAATATACTCTGTAAATTATAATGTAAGTGATAATGCCGGAAATGCGGCTACAGAAGTTGTAAGAACAGTAAATGTTACAGAATCTTCAACAGGATGCTCTGGTGGTGTTTCTACCTTCCCTTATTCTGAAAGCTTTGAAGGCTCGATTGGAGCATGGTCACAATCTACTGCAGATGATTTAAATTGGTTAGTTGATACAGGAGGAACACCTTCATCAGGAACTGGACCATCAGCTGCTATACAAGGATCAGATTATATATTTGTTGAAGCTTCAGGTAATGGAACAGGTTATCCGGATAAAAGAGCTATTATAACATCTCCTTGTTTTGATTTAGGAGCATTAACGAGTCCAATATTTAGTTTTAAGTACCACATGTTAGGAGCAGCAGATATGGGATCAATTGCTGTTGAAGTTTCTGATGATGATGGTGCTAATTGGACAAGCCTATGGAGTCAAACAGGAAACCAAGGTAATCAGTGGTTAACAGTAGATTTAGATTTATCAACTTATGCTGGTGGTAATATTCAATTGCGATTTAATCGTTTCGTGGGCAGCACATGGCAAGCAGATATTGCTATTGATGATGTTAAATTATTAGAACCTGTAGCACCTACATGTACAGATGGCATTCAAAATGGAGATGAAACCGGAGTAGATTGTGGAGGTTCTTCTTGTACGCCTTGTAGTATATCTAACGTTGTATTAAATGAAGGTTATTTTGAAAATGGATTAGATGGATGGATAGATGGTGGATCTGATATGGCTAGAGTTAATTCTGCAAATTCTTATGAAGGTAATTTCTCTATAAGACTTAGAGATAATTCTGGTGAGGCATCAGCCATGACTTTATCAAATATTAATGTTACATCATTTACTGAAATTGAAGTGGACTTCTACTTTTATGTATTTAGCATGGAAAACGGGGAAGATTTCTGGTTACGATTCTTTGACGGATCTACATGGAATACTGTACAAGCTTGGACAAGAGGTGTAGATATTGAAAACAATACGTTCTATAATGCAACGGTTACCATAACACCTTCTCAGTACAATTTTGCAGTGAATTCTGGATTCAGATTCCAAAATGACGCGTCAGGAAACCAAGATCAAATATTTATAGATCAAGTTACCATAACAGGTGTTTCTAGTGGGTCAAGAGGTAAAGGTGAGGTATTAGAAATTGTCGGTTATGGAGATTCACCAGAAATTACAGAGTTAGACATCAAATTGTATCCTAACCCAGTAAAAGGAAACATATTAAATGTTGAAATATCTAGCTTAGAAGTTTTTAAATATAGAATAGTTGATATTCTTGGAAAAACAGTTTCTACTGGTACTTCCGAAGGAAGAATTAACGTTTCTAAACTCGATGCTGGTATTTACTTCATAAAAGTAAATGATGGTGACGAAATCATTACAAAAAAGTTTATTAAGAACTAATAGAATAATTAACCCTTAAAAAAACCCAGAAGCAATGCTTCTGGGTTTTTTTATATATGCTTTATTTCATTATCATGGAGCAATTGGTCTCCTCTTAGTCTTAAAAAGATTTGAGCGACAGCAATAGTGTCTTTCTCGCAATAAGTGATAATTCGATCTATTTCTTGTTCTTTATAATAGACACGATAAACTTCGCTACCATCTATATCATCTTTTGGAGATGGAATACCTAAAACATTAGTTAATAATTTTAAAGAGGTATAGGTTTTATAGTCACCAAATTTCCACAACTCTAAAGTATCAAGATGAGGTACTTCCCATGGTTTTTTACCGAAGAGATTCAGCTTGTATGGCAATTCAATATTTTGAATAATCATTCGTCTTGCGATATATGGAAAATCGAATTCCTTTCCATTATGCGCACAAAGCAAATGTTTATTACTACTAAAATGTGAAATCAGTAGATTTTTAAAGTCTTTAAGAATCGTAATCTCATCTCCATAAAATGAAGTCACTCTAAAAGTTCTTACATCACCTTCAATCTTAAAATACCCAACAGAAATGCAAATTATTTTTCCAAATTCTGCCCAAATACCAGCTCTATAATAAAATTCTTCTGCAGAGAATTCTTCTTTGCGTTGGTAACGCGATTTAGCTTCCCAAAGCTCTTGTTTGGTTGAGTCTAAATCTGAGAAATTTTCGATTTCAGGAACCGTTTCTATATCTAGAAATAGGATGTGTTCTAGGTTGAGTTTACTTATCATAACTCTTAACTTTATGCTTTTTAATTTTTTTAATAAAACACTTATCAGCGATATAAAGTGTTTTATTAAAAGTAGCAATTATATTTTGTTTCTCATCAATCAAATTTATAGTTTTAATAATTTCTGCTTCGTTCTTTTCTATCACTAATTGTTTTATACCAGCTATTTCATCTTTAGAAAAAATGAATTCTCCGTTGATTGAACTTTTTGCAGGTTTTTTATAACGCGCTTCAATAGATTTGTCCCAAACCACACTTCCTTTTCAAGAATTTGAATGACTTGTATCATGTAAATAGGGTCTGTGGCAGCTAACATACTGCCATCAATAATAGAACCAACATAATTGCGATTTTTCCAATTGAGTTTTAGTCTAATTTTTACATAATGTAAGTTATCACTGGCTTTAATTAATTTTATCAGTAGATCTTCGGTATAGTGGAGACTAATTAAACCTATATTTATAATTGATCGATATTTTAAAGAACTGGTTTAAAAATTAAATAGTGAATTTACACATTAAAATAAAGATTGTTGTTTGTATTCATTTTCGTGATTAATCAACCACTGTTTTCTATACAATCCACCAGCGTACCCTGTTAAACTTCCATCACTTCCAATGACGCGATGGCAAGGTACTATAATCCATAAAGGATTTTTACCGTTAGCATTAGCAACAGCTCTAATCGCTTTTACATCTCCTAATTGTTTAGACAACTGAAGATAAGATAAGGTTTTTCCAAAAGGAATTTCTTCAAGTAATTTCCAAATAGTTTTTTGAAAATCCGTGCCTTGTGGGTTTAATTTTAAGTCGAAATGTTTACGTGAGCCATCAAAATATTCTTGAAGTTGTATCGCACAATTCTTAAGTTCTGAAGGAATAATATCAGTTATTTTTTCTTGTGAATTTATTATTGTTACTTGGGTGACACCATCTTTATCACCAATAATTTTAGTTAAACCTAGAGGTGAATTGATGATACAAGTTTCCAATACTATTCGTTTTCTTCTGAAGATTTATCGCTTAGAATCCCTAACTTTATGGCTCTAGCTTCCCAACTTTTTCTTGCCATATGTTGAAGATCCGAGACATTATCACTTTCGTCCATAATCTCAAGACCGAGTAGGGTTTCAATAACATCTTCCATAGTCACTAAGCCACTTACAGAACCGTATTCATCAACAACCAAAGCCATGTGATTTCGGCTTTCAACTAATTGTTCAAATAATTTTGGAATTGGTAAATTACGTTCTACGACAATGATATCTCTTTTAAGATCTGATAGTTTTTTAGAACCGTTATCTAAAGCCATTTCTTTAAAAACTTCACCTTTTAATACCAAGCCTTTTATATTATCCTGATTGTCTGAAAAAATAGGAATTCTAGAAAAACGAAGATTCATATTTTCTTTGAAAAAATCTTCAACAGTTGTATTTTCATCTTCAGCTTTCATGACTGTTCTTGGAGTCATAACATCTTTAGCAAAAACCTCTTTAAAGGTTAATAGGTTTTTTATGATTTTGCTTTCATTTTCTTCAAAAACACCTTCTTCGTGAGCCATGTCTGCCATAACATGAAAGTCTTCGCGACTTAAAACACTACCATGATGTCCTTTGCTTCCAATTAACTTTGTAGTAAGCTGTAACAGCCACAAAACACCTGTGTATTTTAAAGGTATTATAAGAAATTTTAATGCTTTAGAGGTAAAATTAGCTAGCTGTTTCCAGTATGTGGCACCAATTGTTTTAGGGATAATTTCTGAAGCTACTAAAATAAAAATAGTCATAATGGTTGACACAACACCAACCATTAAATCCTCTGTGAATTCTATACCTAAAACACTACGTTTAGTGCTTCCATAGAGTTCTAAATACGCCACTTTTGCTTGTACACCAACTAAGATGGCACCAACAGTATGTGCGATGGTATTTAGTGTAAGTATGGCGATTAAAGGGCGATCTACATCTTTTTTTAATTCCTCAAGCTCAATAGCATAAGCCTTACCTTCTTTCTTTTTAACATTGATAAATGTTGGTGTAATACTAAGTAAAACAGCTTCTAAAATGGAACACAAGAACGAAAAAAAAATGGATATGACAGCGTAAAAAATGAGTAAGCCCATTAATGGTATGGAAGTTTAGTTATTGCTAAGTTACGAAATCAATTTCACAACATCTTTTGCAAAGTAACTTGCAATGATATCAGCACCAGCGCGCTTAATAGAAGTAATTTGTTCTAGTATTACTGCATCATGGTCTAACCACCCTTTTTCAGCAGCAGCTTTCAGCATTGCATATTCGCCTGAAACTTGGTAAACAGCAATTGGTACATCGAATGTATTTCTAATGTCTCTTACTATATCTAAATAAGCCAAACCTGGTTTTACCATTACTATATCAGCACCTTCATTAATGTCCATTTCTGTTTCTCTTATGGCTTCATCCCTATTAGCGAAGTCCATCTGGTATGTTTTTTTATTCTTTGGAACATCAACCATATCAACAGGAGCAGAATCTAGCGCATCTCTAAAAGGGCCGTAAAATGCAGAAGCATATTTCGCTGAATAGCTCATTATGCCAGTATCTATTAAATTAGATTGATCTAAAGCTTCTCTTATTCCCAAAACACGACCATCCATCATATCGCTTGGTGCTACAAAGTTTGCTCCAGCCTCAGCATGAGAAATGCTCATTTTTGCTAAAATTTCAACTGTTGCGTCGTTTATTATTTTTCCACCTTCAACAATACCATCATGGCCATAAGACGAAAATGGGTCTAAAGCCACATCTGTCATCACTAGCATACCTGGACAAACATCTTTTACGGTTTTAATTGCGCGTTGCATTAATCCATTTGAGTTTAGTGCTTCAGTGCCTTTATTATCTTTTAAGGCATCATCAACTTTTACAAATAGCAAAACAGATTTTAAACCTAAACTCCAAAGTAATTTTACTTCGTCTTTTAGCAAATCTAAACTGAAGCGATAGTAATTTGGCATCGAAGCAATTTCTTCTTTTATGCCTTTGCCTTCAACTATAAAAAGTGGAACTAAAAAGTCATTGGGAGAAATAATTGTTTCTCTTACTAAACTTCTAATAGCTTCATTTGTTCTTAAGCGTCTATTTCTTCTAATTGGAAACATAATTATATCCAGTTTTTAGGTGATTGTAATACTTTAATTAATTGTTCTTCTTCACTTCCAGATTCAGGGTGATGATCATAAACCCATTGCACATGTGGTGGTAAACTCATGAGTATACTCTCTATTCTTCCATTGGTTTTTAAGCCAAATAAAGTGCCTTTATCATGCACTAAATTAAATTCGACATAACGTCCTCGGCGAATTTCTTGCCAATCGCGTTGTACCTTAGTGTAATCTATATTTTTTCGTTTTTCAACAATTGGCACATAAGCTTCTAGAAAAATATCTCCAACTTCAGTCACAAAATCATACCAGTTCTGCATAGTCATATCGTTTGAAGCTTTGCAATAATCAAAAAACAAACCACCTACGCCTCGTGCTTCGTTTCTATGTGAATTCCAAAAGTACTCATCGCAACGTGCTTTGTATTTTGGGTAAAACTCTGAATTATGCTTGTCGCAAGCTGTTTTACAAGTTTGATGAAAGTGTTTAGCGTCTTCTTCAAATAAATAATATGGAGTTAGGTCTTGTCCACCACCAAACCATTGATCTACTAAAGTACCATCTTGGTCATACATTTCAAAATAGCGCCAATTAGCATGTACTGTTGGTACCATTGGATTTTTGGGATGTAACACTAAGCTCAATCCACAGGCGAAAAAATTAGCGTCTTCTACACCAAAGTACTTTTGCATACTATCAGGGAGTTTGCCGTGCACACCAGAAATGTTAACTCCACCTTTTTCAAAAACAGCCCCATTTTCAATCACCCGAGTTCTTCCACCACCTCCTTCTGTGCGTTTCCAAATATCTTCTTGGAATGTTGCTTTACCATCTACTGCTTCTAGTTTAGAAGTAATAGTATCTTGTAGCTCGTGAATGTATTTGAAGAATGTGTCTTTCAAGATTTAGTTTTTATATAATTCATATAACTCCATATCTAACGGTTCTTCATCTGGTGGAGTAAATTCGTTTTCTAATGTTTTTTGCCACTTAAAGTTATTATTTAAAGCCACCTTTACACTTGGAAAATTGTCTTTATGGGAAATTATTTGAAGTGTATCTAATCCTAAATTACTAAACGCATGCTTTGACAATGCATTGATTGCCTTAGAGGTTAAACCTTGACCTTCAAATGTATAACCAATGCAGTAAGCGAACTCACCTTGATTTTTATCCCAATCGAGTTCCTTTATATAAATTAGACTTGCAAGTTCTTTGGTTTCAGAATGTTTTAACGTAAATAAAAACACGTCTCGATTTTCGAACTGTTTTACCATTTTCTCAACAAATAATTGAGACAGTGTTGGGTTTAAATTTTGTTCTAAGGTTTTAGGGAAATAGCGCTTAAGACGATCTGCATTTGCTACCATAAGATCACAAATTTTCCAAGCGTCTCCACTATGTATTGGATTGATTTCAAAATCATCAAATTGCGCGACCATTACACTAGTGTTTTGTTATTATGAATCAGGTTATCTTCCTTTAAGAGATTTATTGTATTTATAGATGAAGCCGTTACACTCATTGGTAAAACAAGAATAACACCAACAACAGGAATTAATAGAAAGAGCATAAAAACAACACCATTACCTATGGCTATTCCTTTATGTTTTCTAACAAAATGGATACTTTCTCGATATTTAAAATGACGCTCTAATGTATAATCCATATTACCAAAACCAGCATAATAAGCTTGAACTAAAAACAGTAAAACGGTCGAAAATATATTAACAACAGGAATAAACTTCAGCAATAAAATAGGAAGTGTAATTAACAGTTCTTTTCCTAAATTTCTCGTATTTATTCTAATACCTCTCCACAATTGTTCTTTAAAAGATGTGTTTCTATGATTGTGCCTTTCAACACCTGTTAAATGAGCTTCAATTTTTTCTGAAACAGGGCTCATAAACGGAGCAGAAAGTGCCATTATAATATGCTTATATAGAATTAAACCAATAGCAATAACCACGATACCTCCAATAAAAGTTGAAATAGAAGTGAAGGTGTCTTTGCCAAAATCCCAAGGCCATATATTAGTAATAAAACGACCTATATTATCAGATAAGCCATAAGCAGATAATCCTATAATGACAGCAGTAACTATGCTTATTAATATAGGAATAGCGAAGTATTTCCAAAGTTTTAATTTTGAAATTAGAGCAAATGCTCCTGTGTATGCCTTTATGCCTTTTAATACGTTGTTTATCATAAGCCAACCCCTAACCCTTTCTTAAGGAAAGGGAATTTGTTCTGTATTTTTATTAAACGAATGTTATAAATTTAAAAATACCATTTTTCATCTAAACGTATAAAAACTTAATGTGCATTTTCTGTACAACTGTTTTTTCCCTTTGGGAAGGTTTAAGATGGACTTTTATATTCTTTAACAGCATCAATAAATGCTTTCGCATTATCTAACGGAATATTTGGTAAAATACCATGACCTAAATTTACTATGTATTTATCTTTTCCGAATTCATTTATCATTTGATGCACCATTCTTTTTATTTCAGATGGAGGTGAAAACAAACGTGTTGGATCAAAATTACCTTGTAGTGTAATATTGCCACCTGTTAAATAACGTGCATTTCTGGCAGAACAGGTCCAATCTATACCCAAAGCAGAAGCGCCAGATTTTGCCATCTCTCCAAGTGCAAACCAACAACCTTTTCCAAAAGCGATAACAGGCGTTTCAGCTTTTAAAGCATCAATAATTTGTTGAATATATTGCCAAGAAAATTCTTGATAATCTACAGGAGAAAGCATGCCTCCCCAAGAATCAAAAACCTGAACAGCATTAACTCCAGCTTTCACTTTCTCTTTTAAGTACGCAATTGTGGTATCTGTAATTTTCTGTAATAATTGATGTGCAGCTATTGGGTTTGTAAAACAAAACTCCTTCGCTTTATCAAAGTTTTTAGAGCCTTGCCCTTGTACACAATAACACAGAATGGTCCATGGTGAACCAGCAAAACCAATTAAAGGAATTTCGTCATTAAGCTTTTCTTTGGTCGCTTTTATAGCTTCGTAAACGTAGCTTAATGCTTCCTTTACATCTGGAACAATAACATTATCAACATCTTTTTGATTGCGTACAGGATTTGGAAGGTATGGTCCGAAGTTAGGTTTCATCTGTACCTCGATATTCATAGCCTGAGGAATCACTAAAATATCTGAAAACAGAATAGCAGCATCCATCCCATATCGTCGTATAGGTTGCACTGTAATTTCACTCGCTAATTCTGGTGTTTGGCAGCGTGTAAAGAAATCGTACTTAGCTTTGATTTCCATAAACTCTGGTAAATAACGTCCTGCTTGACGCATCATCCAAACTGGTGGACGTTCTACAGTTTCACCTTTTAATGCTCTTAAGAATAAATCGTTTTTAATCATGTTCACTTCCCGTGAAAACGGGAATCTTTTTAATTAAACTTAAATTTTTAAAATTTTCCGTCATTGCGAATTAAGCTTTTTTCGTTTGATGTGGCAATCTGCTTAATTTATAGTGAGATTACCACGTCACTGCGTTCCTCGTAATGACGAACTAAACGTAATGTTCATTAACTAGCTCAATAACACTTTCAACCGTTGGTACTTTTGCTATACGTACATCTTCAAAATACTGAGCAGCTACTTTCGTAGTAGTTTCACCAATACAAAAAGCAATACCATTTGCTTTATTTTGTTTTAAGAAACTTTCAACTGTAGAAGTACTATAAAACATCACTCCATCTATATTGCTTTCAACTTTATCTGCATCAAACTTTGTTTGATAAGCCTCTACCTCGTTAACCTTAATATGGTTTTCAGTTAAGATGTTTGGTAAATCATCTAACCTTAAATCACTACAGAAATAAGTAACTTCTGTGCCATCGATAAATTCAACTAAATATTCAGCAAGTTTCTTAGCATTGGGTTCTGTATGTGTAACTTTACCTATGCGTTTTTCTACCAATCGTTTGGTGCGTCTGCCAACACAGTAGATGTTTTTGAATTGTAATTCTGAAACCGAGAAATTTGTCAATAATGCTTCAACAGCATTTTTACTTGTAATGATAACATTCTGAATTTCATTACGAATGACATTTTTTGTAAGTCTATTTAAGCTAATTTTTATAGCATCATTACTTTCTGAAACTACGTCATTATGAAATAACATTACCTGATCGTCAGTAAGCTTTTTAGTAGAATAAATGTTTGTAATTTTATCACCACGTTGTAGTTGATCTATTAATATTTTCCCTCCTTTACCAATAATATAATCGGCACAAAATTCAGCGACATTATGGCGATTCTCGAGAGGAACCACTTTAGTAACTTCTATTTTTTTAGTACCATCTTTACTTAAGAGGATGCCCTTAAAATTTAATTCTTCTTCCTTATTTATATAAGCGATAGCACCAATTGGTGCTGTACAACCACCTTCGAGACGATTTAGAAAATCGCGCTCAATGGATGTGCAAATTTCAGTTACTTCGTCATTGATTTCTGCGCAAATAGCTCTAGTCTCTTCGTCAGATTCTAAAGCGGTAATCATTATCGCTCCTTGAGCAGGAGCAGGAATCATCCAATGGAGATTAATCGAGTTTTCTGGTGTTAGATCTAAACGACCCAAACCAGCTCCAGCAAAAATTGCTGCATTCCAATCTTCATTATTTTCAAGCTTTTCAAGTCTAGAATTTACATTACCTCTTAGCCCAACAATAGTATGTGTTGGGTAACGATTTAGCCATTGCGCACGACGTCTTAAACTTCCTGTTGCTATAATAGCATCTCTAGCAGATAAAAATTCTTCGTTAACTTTATAGACTAAAGTGTCATTAACATTTCCACGTTTTAATACAGCTGCCTGTACAATCCCTTTTGGTAAAATTGTTGGCACATCTTTAAGAGAATGTACTGCAATATCAATATCTTCATTGAGCATTGCAATATCTAAAGTTTTAGTAAAAATGCCTGTAATGCCTAATTCGTACAAAGGTTTATCTAGTACTAAATCTCCAGTAGATTTCACAGGTACTAAAACGGTTTTATAACCTAAATGCTCAAGTTGAGATTGTACGGTTTTTGCTTGCCACATAGCGAGCTGGCTATCGCGTGTGCCAATGCGAATAATTTTAGACATTATTGGTGGTTTCTAACTGAAATATTTTTTTGATGAGCTGAATACTCTCATCAGATGTGTTGCTGTCTTCTCTAAGGTGGTGTGCAAACTGATTGGTGATTTTCTGAATAAGATTATTGGTAATCAATTCTGCCTGTTCTTCATTGAAATTATTCAATTTTTTACGTTGCGTATTGAATTCAGAATTTTTAAAACCTGTCAGTTTATGTTTAATGGCTTGTATTGTTGGTACAAACTTAAGTGTATCTAACCAGGCATTAAATTCAGACATAACATCAGAAATAATTGCTTCCGCATCTGGAATAAATGCTTTGCGATTTTCTAAAGTATCATCTGTAATTTTTGCCAAATCATCTAAATGTACTAAAGTTATATTAGAATGTTCTCTAATATCCTCATTAACATTTTTAGGAATAGACAAATCTAAAACTAATAAAGGTTTTTTGGTTGAAATTAAAGACTTATAAATTGTTGGGTTTTGAGCTCCAGTGGCTACAATAATAATATCAGAACTGTTAATCTCTTCTTCTAGATTGTTGTAATCTTTAACAATGAGATTAAACTTCCCTGCAACTTCTTCGGCTTTAGTTTTTGTTCTGTTTATTAATGTTATGTGCGAATTCTTTGTGTGTTTTACTAAGTTTTCACAGGTGTTGCGTCCAATTTTACCAGTTCCGAATAGAAGAATATTTTTTTCAGAAATACGCTCTACATTATTCATAATATACTGCACAGAAGCAAATGAAACTGAAGTTGCGCCAGAAGATATTTCGGTTTCTGTTTTAATACGTTTACTAGCTTGTATTACGGCATTCAATAAACGTTCAGTAAATGAATTTAGTAAGCCTTCTTTTTTTGAAGCTCTTGCGCCAGATTTAAGTTGACTTATTATTTCGAAATCACCAAGAATCTGACTATCTAATCCAGAACCAACGCGGAAGATATGATTAATAGCTTCTTTGTTTTTGTGAACGTAAGCTACTTTTTGAAATTCCTCAACCGTCCCTTTTGTGTTATCACATAGTAATTGGATTAATTGATATGGATGTTCAGCAAAACCGTAAAGTTCTGTTCGGTTGCATGTAGAAACCAACAAAATACTTTCAATACCATTTTGTTTAGCTTGTATCAAAACATTTTGCTTTGCAGACTCACTTAAACTAAAATGGCCACGCACTTCGGCATCAGCTTTTTT
>NZ_CAXBGB010000032.1:0-31292 GCF_963975125.1 uncultured Winogradskyella sp.
AGTAACAAAAGAAGATGTATTTAAGATTTATAATGAACGCCTAATTAATAAATTAGAACATAAAAGTTTAGACCTAGAAAGTGAAATTATTGTACGTAAAAAAGCAGAGAATTTATTAATTCAGAAAAACGAAATTTTAAATTTAATTGCACATAACACACCTTTAAAAAAAGTTTTTGACCACATACTTTTAAGTTACGAAACCAATCATCCAGGTTGTTTTGCTACAATTTGTTTATTAGATGACGATGGAGTTCATCTAGATCTTATTTCTGCACCGTCAATGCCAAAAGCATACAATTTGGCTCTAAAACGAATAGTAATTGGTGAAAAAGTGGCATCATGTGGTACAGCTGCATTTACCAAAAAACCTGTAATAGTATCAGATATTAGTACAGATAAGTTATGGAAAGATTATAAAGACTTAGCCTTAAAGCATCAGTTAAAATCGTGTTGGTCAATTCCTATATTAACAAAATCTAATGATGTTGTAGGAACTTTTGCGATTTATAGTGAGTCTATAAATTCACCAAGCAATGAAGAGGTAACTCAGCTTAATTATGCAGTTAGTTTAGCCTACATCTCCATTGAGAAAGCTAAAATTAAAGCTGAGGTAAAAAAAAGAGATGAATCTTATAAATCTTTAGTTGATCAAGCTAGTGATGCCATTATTTCATATTCACTAGAAGGCGAAATATTTGAATTTAATAAGGCCGCATATACCAATTTAGGATATAATAAAAAAGAATTTAAAACATTAAAAATACAAGATGTCATTGTTGGTGATGTTATTGAAAATAGCGATAATCATGATAAACTTTTTAAAGGAATTTCTGTAATTTTTAATAGGCATTTAAGACACAAAGATGGATCTTTAATTGATGTAGAGGTTTCAGCAAGACTGCAAAAGGATGGTAAAATACTGGGAATTGTACGTGATATTACAGAACGCAAAAACGCTGAAGTAAAACAACAAAAAATCGAAGAATCGCTATTAGAAGCCCAAAACTTAGCAAAAATTGGTAGTTATAATCTAGACTTAAAAACTCAAATAATACAAGCCTCTTCTTCATTTAAGGAAATTGTAGGATTTGATTTAAATCTTGAATTTACATTTGACCTTTGGAAAACTTTAACTCATCCTGAAGATGTGTCTTTAAACAAAAAAACATTAGAGAAGTGCTTAAAAACTGGAGAACCGTTTGATTTAGAATTTAGAATTCCCACTAAAGATAATAAGGATTTAAAATGGATTCATGTTTTGGGAGAAGTTGTTATTTTAAATGGAGAAGCAACAAATTTTTTCGGGACTATTCAAGATATTACAGAACGCAAACTAGCCGAAATAAATCTTAAAGCGGCTAAAGAGTTTTCTGAAAACTTGATAATTTCAATGCATGAAGGTCTTTCTGTAATTGATATAAATAGTAAACAGATACACGTAAACCCAGCGCTTTGTAAAATGACGGGATATTCTGAAAAAGAACTATTAGGGATTTCCCCACCTTTTCCTTTTTGGCCACCAGAGTGCTATGATGAGATAAATGATATTGTTGAAAAAACGCTGCAAGGCATTGATAAGAGTGGAGAAACAACATTTAAACGTAAAAACGGAGAGCGTTTTCCTGTACAGATTACTATATCAGACATAAAGAATAACGCTGGTGAATCTGTTACTTTTTTTGCTGTTATACAAGATATTACCGAACGTAAACTTGCAGAAGCAGAATTAAAAAAACAAATGACCAGAAATGAGCATATATTAAAGACTACAATTGATGGTTATGTTTTAGCAGATGCCAAAGGCCAAATTATTGAAGTGAATAATTCGTATTGCAAAATGAGTGGCTATACACTTGAAGAACTTTTAAAAATGAATATTGGGCAATTGGATCTTATGTCTAAAGAAGAGATTGGGCAGAGAATTGCTCAATTGATTTCACCTGATGAAGGAGCAGAAAGTTTTGAAACCCAACATAAATGTAAAGATGGTAAAGTTATTGATTTAGAGGTTAGTTCTTTTATAACAAAAGAGGAAGACGGTATGTTTGTGGCAGCATTTATGCGTGACATTACCCAACGTAAAATAACAGCGCAAGCATTAGAAGACTACCGTAACCAATTAGAAATAGAAAATGTTTACTTAAGAAATGAAATTGACCTCGTGTTTAACTATGAGGAGATGGTATATAGTAGTGCAGTGTTTAGTAATGTTTTAAGCGACGTAGAAAAAGTAGCGCCAACAAACGCCACGGTATTATTACTTGGAGAATCGGGTACCGGAAAAGAATTATTAGCAAGAGCTGTTCATAATATAGGAACACGAAACAACAAGCCATTAATAAAAGTTAATTGCGCAGCTATACCATCAGAACTTATTGAAAGTGAGTTGTTTGGGCATAAAAAAGGTTCATTTACAGGAGCAATTGCAGATAAGGTAGGGAAGTTCGAATTGGCAGATGGAGGGACTTTGTTTTTAGATGAAATAGGAGAAATGCCATTAGAGATGCAGCCTAAAATACTTAGATTTTTGCAAGAAGGAGAAATAGAGGTTGTGGGAGGAACTCATACTCAAAAATTAGATGTTAGGATTATTGCCGCAACACATAAAAATTTAAAAGAAGAAATTAAAAATAATAAGTTTCGAGAAGATTTATATTTCAGAATTAATGTCTTTCCTATCCATGTGCCTGCATTAAGAGAAAGACAAGAAGACATCCCATTATTGATTGAGCACTTTGTAGATAAGTTTAGTAAGAACTATGGTAAAAACATTAAATATATCTCTGATCAAGCCAATAGAGAGTTGCAAGAATATGCATGGCCAGGAAATATTAGGGAGCTAGAAAACTTGGTAGAACGTGCTGTAATACTATCTGATAGTGAAACATTAAACTTGCCCAATTTTAATATTTTAGAAGAAAGTGAAAGTAATCTGCGATTAATAACTAAAAAAGACCAATCTCTTGCTCATGCCCAACGCGCACATATCACTAAGGTTCTAGATTCATGCAATTGGAAAATTAGTGGTAAAAATGGTGCAGCAGAATTGCTAGAAATGAAGACAAGCACCTTGCGAGATAAAATGAAAAAATTAGATATAGTAAAGCCTACTAAAAAATAACGGTATTCCGTTTCTACATTTATTTCTTAAATTTAAAACGGTATTCCGTTTCGTATTCAATCTTCTTAAAATCTCACATAATAAATGTAAGTTACTATAATATAGTAGTTTACGTTTAAATATTTAATCAAAATTGTTTTTTGGCACACCACTTGGTATTAGAATTTCATAATAAATTTTTTGGATTATGGGAAATATGGTGCGTATTGAAAAAATAATGTTTTGGGTTGCCGATGATGTTTTGCACTGCAAACAGGTTAGTACTTATGATAATATAAAAATAGATATTAATATAGACCAGAAACTTCAAGAATCACTTTATGCAATATGTAATGGAAAGTTTTTACCACTCTTAATAGATTTAAGAGCAGTAAACGGCCAAGAGGCACTTACGATTGTTAAACAACTAGCTTTAAGTACAACATTAAAACAAATTTCGCTTTCTGAAGCCATAGTTGTGAATTCATTATTCCTAAAATTAATAATTGGTTGTTATAAACGTATTTATGATTTCACTTTACCAGTTAAGACATTTATAAGCCTAAATAATGCTAAAAAATATTGTCTAGAGACCAATAGAATATTTAATTCAGAACAATAATAATGAAAGACCCTATACAAATTGAAAATGCAAGAATTTGGACAGACAAAGGTATTTTGTTTTATGAAATTCGAAACAATGAAATTAAAAGAAAATTAAAAGTTGAAACCCTTAAAAAGTATATACAAGTAGCAGATGAGTTATGCCAAGGATCACCTATGCCATTTCTTATTGACTTAAGATTTACTAAGGGAGCTTTTTTTATTGCAGCGGCTAAGTTATTGGCAAATAGCCCTAAACTTAAAAGCATAAGAATTTCTGAAGCATTTGTAGTAAATTCTATTGGGACAAGGTTAATTGTTCTTTCCTATAAAAGAATTTATAATCCAATAACACCTTTTGTAATAGTAGATAATATAGATGCTGGGATAGCATACTGTACAACAATGAAGAATAATGAAGAACAATGAAGAACAATGATGGAAACAATTAGAAAAAATAGTATCCCTTATTTACCCGATTTAAAACTTTTAGATTTATTGAATGATCATGTAATAATTTCAATTATAGATCCGCTGGGACGATTTGTTTATGTAAATGAAAATTATTGCAAACTGTCTGGATATTCATATAATAAACTAATAGGTGAAGCACAAACTCTTTTAGAAACACATTTACATACGGATCCTTTTTATAAAAATTTATGGAAAACAATTATGTCTGGTTATACATGGAAAGGTGTTTTAAAAAGTGAGTCTAGTAAAGGAAATGTTCTTTGTCTAGACACTACTATTATTCCTGTAAAAGATAATGGTGGTAAAATAGAAAAATATATTGCCATTTATGTAGATGTTACTAAAAGCCAAGAAGAATACCATAGTAGTAAAGAGAAAGAACAAAAATTAAAAGCTTTTACAGAAGGAATTCCTAATATAATATTATCTATAAACAAGTTTGGTAAGATTTTAAATATTAATCAAGGACTTGGAGACCTTAAAAAAAACGAAGTTATTGGTTCAGATTTATACACTTATATAAATCCCAATTATCACAAAAAAGTTAGAAAAGCAATTTCTTATGTGTTTGTTAACGCAAAGCCAAGTCAATATGAGACTGTTTCATTTAACCCAAATGATACAGAAATTCATTTTGTATCTCAAGTAGGTCCAGTTTTTAATAAGCAAGGTCAAGTTGCATCTGCTATAATTTCTGCTCAAGATATTACCGAGTTAGTAAATGTGAAAAAAGAATTAGGATTAAATGAATCTAAATACAGAACATTGTTTCAGTCCATTGATATTGGAATTATTATAGTGGTGGACGATATAGGAAATATTACGGAATGGAATATGGGAGCCCAAAAATCTTTTGGTTATACAGCAAACGAGATTATTGGTAATCCTTTAGCTAAATTAATTTCTATAAATAATAAACATTTAAATATAAAAGAGATTGTAAGGATTGTTAAAAAAATAAAGAAAACAACGCATAATGACACCGTAGAAATAATAGGAATAAACAAATATGGTAAAGAATTCCCAGTACAATTTGCGTTGAGCAAATGGAGAAAAAAGAAAAGAACGTATTACTGTGCCATGATGCTTGATAATACTAATAGAAAGGAATTAGAAACTAAATTAATAGATAAAACAAAGGATCTAGAAATGTTTCTATACCGATCTTCACACGATTTAAAAGCCCCTTTGGCTTCTGCAGAAGGGTTAATAGATCTTATTAAAGATGAGGACATAAATGACACTGTAGTAAACCTAACAAACATGCTTAATTCTACCATAGAAAGAGGAGTTGCCATAGTAGATAACCTAGCTCAGGTATCAGTAATTTCTGAAAAACATGATGAAGTTTATCTAATTGATTTTAAACAATTAATTTCTGATAATTTAAAATCATTTCAGGGTTTTAAAAACTTTCAAAAGATAGATTTTAAAATAGACATCATTAATTCAGAAGGCATTTATTCCAATATAATGTTAGTAAATTCATTATTACACAATTTAATTCAAAACGGAATTAAGTATAGTAACATGTCCTTAAAAAAGGGTAAACCTTTTGTAAAAATTGATATAAAATCAACAAAAGAAGGCGTGATAATTAAAGTTAGCGATAATGGTCATGGTATTGCCAACGAGCATCTTGATAAAATATTTGATATGTATTTTAGGGTAAACAATGTAGTTTCTGGTACAGGGTTAGGGCTTTATATTGTGAAACATATTGTGGATGAATTAAATGGGAATATAAATGTTGAAAGTCAGTTAAACCGTGGGACCTGTTTTGAAATAGAATTACCAAATTTAATTAATAATTAAAGTATGAAAAAGATAGAAAGCATTATGCTTATTGATGATAATAAAATTGATTTATTTATTAATAGAAAAATTATTGAGAAATACAACAGTGACTTGCCTGTAAATATCTTTCCTAATGCCAATTTAGCCCTAAATCATTTAAAAAGATTTGAAATTAATAATAGTGATCCATCTATAAAAAAACCAGATGTTATCTTTTTAGATATTAATATGCCAGAGATGGATGGGTTTCAATTTTTGGATGAATTTGATAAATTAACTTTTATCGAAAAAAAGCCAATAGAGATTTACATGTTATCATCCTCGGCTAGTCATAATGATATAGAGAAGGCAAAAAACAATACTAAGTGTAAAGACTATATAGTAAAACCTTTAACTCTTAAAAAACTCAATACTATAATTTAATAGTAGCAAAAACCTAGAACTATGCACTTTGTCATAAAAATAGATAAGTCACTTCAGTTAAAAAACTGTTAATCGATAAAAAGTGCATTTAAAAGATTTTTATCGAATATTTTTTATATATTGTCTATGCGTTTAAATGAATTGTTGCAACATAATTTGAAAACCCCTAAAATTAACTGCAAAATGAAAAATAATTTCGTTAACCTACATAAGTTACTTACTACCATTGCGTTTTTTCTTATCGGAATTTGTGCTAATGCCCAAGTGATGTACCTGGAGATTACAGGTGGCGCAGAAGTTACTCAAGGCTCTACAGTAACGGTTTCTGCTGGTAATAATATTCAATTCACAATTACAAACGTAGAAACCGACAATTGTAAAAAATTAAAAGTAAGGGATGTAGATATTTCTAATACAGTTGATTTTGACATTAACCCAAATAATCCAAGGCGTAATATAAAGCCAGAAACTTGTAATGGAGGATGGAAGTTTTTGGATTTTGATATTACAAAGACAGGCGGGAGTTGTAATGCAGCGAGCACCTTAGTTACCATAGAAATTAGTGGGCAAAGTGACTTTACTTTTACTTTAGAATTTACAGGATCTCCAGAAATATATGTATTGGGTGGTGATCCATTTTCCGATATTTTTGATGGAGATACCACAACAGGTATTAATAACGGGACATTTTATAGTATTGTTGAAGAAGGAGCATCGATTACAAGAACTTATATTGTGGCAAATATTGGTAGTTGTCCATTAGATATAACAGCTGTGAGTAGCTCAAACACTGATTTTGTAGTGTCATCACCATATACAATACCTTTTTTAGGATTAAATCCTTATAATTACATAATTTTTGAAGTTACTTTTACGGCTCCTATAGGAGGAACCGGAATTCAATCCTCTACAATCACAATAGACAATACGGATAACACAACATTTACCTTTGATGTTGCCGCAGAAATGTTTAACGAAAATATTCCTGGACCTGGAGGTATAACTGCAGACTTTAGACTTTGGCTAAAAGCTACTAGAGGAATTGATGAGGTAAGTTCAAAACTCTCAATTTGGAAAGATTTGGGCACAAACGGAAAAGACGCCATTCAGCCTATAGTAGCAAACCAGCCAACTTATTTAGATCAGCCAAGTACTAATATTAATTTCAATCCAGTAATCAAGTTCGAAAATGATGGCGCTACTACAGAACAATTTTTATATAATACTACTAATGGATTTTACAGTCAGGATATATTTATTGTAATGATTCCTGATGCAACTATTGATAATACGTCCACTAAGAACACCATTTTAGCAGGTACATCTAGTGGTAATGCAAATGATATTACCGGAATTGGTCTGGGTGACTATTCGTCGGAATTTACTGGTGAGGTGTTGTCTTATAATCAAGATGTAGCTGGCGGAAGCAACTATAATGGTTATGCTGAGTTAAATTCATCGTATTCTAAACCAAGAATTATTAATATAAGAAACAATGATCCTACAAGTCCTACAGGACAAGAAATCCTATATAATTCAAATGTACTGACCACTTCGAGTGTAGATGATATTGCATTTACCAATGTAGGTACTCCTGGACCACCGGTTGTGTTAGGTACACCATATTGGGTAGGCAAGAATTTTGATCAACAAGGCAGTTTAAATGGCCGTGTTGCGGAAATTTTCACTTTTGCAGAACGCGTTTCAGACAATGATAGAAATAAAATAGAATCTTATTTGGGTATCAAATACGGTATAACATTAGGCCCATCAGATGAGACAATAAAGGATTATATTAATTCCTTTGATACTAAGGTTTGGGATGCGGTTGCTAATAATGGTTACAACTATCATGTGGCAGGTATTGGACGTGATTCTATATCAGATCTAAATCAGAAGCAATCAAAAACGTTAAATACCTTTAATGAAGTTACAATTGGTTTAGTCAATATTTACTCAAAAAACAGTGATAGTCCTCATGAGTTTACTTATGACGGTGACTTTTTAGTTTGGGGAAGTAATAATCTGGCCTACAGTGGTAATAGTACTAATACAATTAGTTTAGATAACGGAATTACATCAACTTTAACACGCATTGATAGAAAGTGGAAAATTATAGAAAGTAAAGAAAATGTGAGTGGTGATGTACACTTGGTTTATATCTCAATTCCTGAATCATCGTTTTCTGGATTTACAAAACTAGCAAATGAAGAATATGCTTTAATTGTAGCAAGTGAAGATACATTTGCAGATGATAAAATAATTGACGTAATACCAATAAAGTCTGATGGTTCTGGTAATCTTCAAGCATGGTATGATTTTGGTGGAACTAGCTATTTTTCCTTTGGAAAAGCCCAGCAAACTTCTGGAAATTATGCAATGACCATAAATGCAGGAAATTATTTAGTTGGAGAATCTAATTTGAATCTTAATAGTGATAATTTTTCTGTTTCAGCTTGGGTAAGGAGTAATCCTACAAATCAAATAAGAACAATTGTGTCTAAAGGAGACAAGTTGCAATTGCGATTAAATACGTCAAATCAGGTAGAAGTACTAGTTGATGACGCTGTAACACCAAGATCTACATCAACCATACAAATTACTGATAATAAGTGGCATCAACTAACTTTCGTTTATAAGAGTGGGACGATATTTTTATACATAGATGGCATATTGGATAAAACAGAACTAGATGTTGTTGCACCTTCACCTAATTTTAATCCATTTGCAGTTGGTGTGTTATATATTGATAAAGATAATATTCTAAACCCTCTTTTGGGTGATATTGATGAGATCTATATATGGGATAAAGCCTTAAGTCAAGATCAGGTTAGATATTTAATGAATCAAGAGATCGAACGCTTAGATATTTTGGGAGCAGATTATGTATCAGGCAAAGCGCTACCAGGAGATTCAGTAAGTAATGAGGTTATAGATATAGAATGGAGTAGTTTAAGAGCATATTATGATTTTAATTCATTTTATGGATCGACTATAGAAGGACAAACCGATGCACGAAATTTTCTTCGAATAAATTATTTACAAACAGATAAAGAGATTGTTAATACGCAAACAGCACCTTTACCGTATGTAACTGCTTCTGTTGGAGCATGGGATGACCCATCTGTATGGACTAATAACACAGTTCAATATATTCCAAATTCTATTGGTTTAGATGGTGTGACTTCAATAGATTGGAATATTGTAAAAGTAAATCACGATTTGTCATCTGGCGATAGAGATATTAAATTATTAGCACTAACGAATACGACAAAGTTAACCATGGCTAATCCCAATGAGTTACTTGACGAAACTAATACAGGACATGCTTTGACTATAACCAACTATTTAGAAATAGATGGAGTTATTGATTTGGTTGGGGAGTCTCAGCTCATACAAACCGAAGGAAGCATTATTGATGAAGATAGTGGTGGCTATATTGAACGTGATCAACAAGGAACGGCAAACAGTTTTAATTATAATTATTGGTCGTCATCTGTAGGGCCAATAACGGGTAATAGTGCTACAAGAGGTTTAGGTGTACCTCTTGATGCTCAAAATTCTAGTTTAAGTGGTGTTCTGTTGGATGGAACAACATCTGCATCGTATCAAAATATTAATTTTAGTACTTCTGCATTTGGAGCAGATGGAGGGGTTACCAACCCTATTATTATAAGCACCTATTGGTTATATAAGTTTTATGGCCCAACCGATGGTTATGATTCTTGGAGTACATTAAGTGAACTTAGTAGCATATTACCTGGTGAAGGATTTACCATGAAAGGTTCATCTGGTGCTGCCGATATAATAAATGATTTTCAAAACTACGTCTTTAAAGGGCTTCCAAATAATGGTGATATTACATTACCATTAAATAAAAATGTAACCATAGAAAACCCCTCTGGTAACGTAGATCGATTAATAGGTAACCCTTATCCATCAGCTATAGATGCTACAGATTTTATTTTAGATAATATGAGTGTGGCCGATGGAGGAGATAATGAAAATGGAACTATTTTTAATGGCGCTCTATATTTTTGGAATCATTTTGGCGAAGAGAATTCTCATATCCTTGGGGATTATGTTGGTGGTTATGCCACAAGAAACTTATTAGGAGGTGTTGCTGCAATTTCAAATGATGATTTAATTAATAATGCTTCAGATGGAGGAAGTCCTGCTACTGGCACTAAAATTCCAGGACCATATATTCCTGTAAATCAAGGATTCTTTGTATCTACTGCATTAGATGGCTTTAATAACAACAATGGGACTCCGATCTTAATTGTTGATGGTGGCGATATTATATTTAAAAATAGCCAACGAATATTTGAGCGTGAAGGTATCAATAACTCAGTTTTTATGAGACCCTCATCATCAATAACCTCACCTTTAAATATCTTAGATGACACACCGATGATTCGATTAGTTTATAATTCTCCAACAGGATTTAATCGCGAAATTGCTTTAGGAGTCAGCACCACAGCAACCAATGGTTTTGATCTAGGTTATGATGCTTTTTTAGCGGATTTAAACTTAGAGGATATGTATTGGATTATTGAAGAGAATAAATTTGTAATACAAGGGGTTAATAATCTTAATATAAATCAAGAGTTTCCATTGGGTGTGCAAATAAATGAATCAGGGATATTTACTATACACTTAGAAAGTATAGAGAATTTAGATGCAGATTTACCTATTTTTATTAAGGATAGTGTAACGAATACTACGCATCAAATAAATTCTAATGACTTCGAGTTAGCCTTAAGTGCAGGTAATTATGAAAATCGTTTTGTAGTAACTTTTAATAGTCAGGAAGCGTTGTCAGTAAACGATGAAATAGCAAATGAAGAAAGTATCCTGTTGTATTATAATTTGTCTTTAGAATCTATAGAAATTTTTAATCCAAATAATTTAAAAATAGAAGCAGTTGCATTATACAATACTATTGGTCAAGAAATATTAAATATAGAATTAAATACGACAAAGGCATTGAATAACATAGCTGTGAATGTAGAAACAGGAGTTTATATTGTGGAACTTAAAACGGATATAGGAGTAATCACTAAAAAGATTATTATTAACTAAAATAAGATTATTTAAGAGACACAAAGTATAATAAAAATTCAATTCAGTTAGAGATATACCAATGAAAAGCTTTCCTTTTTCTGTTCCTATTGTTATTGGAATAAAATCGGAAAGTTTTTTTGTTTTAGAAGAGATTTTGAAAAGAACATTTTAACCGATTAAATAGAGTTTTTAACAAGTTATAAACAAAATAATCGCAGTTAATCGATAAATACACGTATTTAATCGATGATATTTTTTGATTCACTAGAATTAGCTTTATATTTGTAATCCTTCTTAAGACCTCAAATCGCTTATAAGGAAAATTTTAATCCATTTTACTATTAGACACGTGTTGTCTAGAAAAACATCCCTCGTTTTTATTTAGTACAATTTTAGGTTCGTCCTAGGATAGTTAATAATCCATTCCCTTCCCTCAACGTAACAACAATTGTTACAAAACTGAATGTTGACTATTTTTTTAAACCCTAAATTAATACTTATGAAAACCCTTAAAATTACTTTAATGCTTTTAGCAGTTTTATTATTAACTGTGTCTGGAGTGAAATCTGAGAATGTAAATGTTGCTGATGATCAACCAACATATAAAGAATACAGTCCAAAAGACCAACTTGCTATTGATAAACGAAAGTTAAAATTAAAGTCTAACGTCTAAAGTTAGCTACTAAATATTTTTAAGTCCTTACTATTTAGCAAGGACTTTTCTTATTTGCTTTACTTCATAGTTGTCTATATTTAGTCTATTTTTGATTATAAATGATTAAATATTGAGACATTTACTATTTTTAATTTCACTTTTAACAACTTTAATATATGAAGTTGCTTTTACACAATCTCAGGAACAACTTGACTCTATTAATAAATATGTTGTTCTCTCTAAAGATACAAACCTCGACCTAAAGCAGCGATTAAACTATTCTATAAAATCTCTAGAATTTGCTAAAACTTTAGATGTTGACTCTGTGCGATTACGAGTTCAAAGAAATTTGTCTATAATCTATTTTTTCAATGAGAAGTATGATGAATATATACCATTAAATAACAAGAACTTAATTTTAGGATTAAAATTAAAAGATACTTCAGCAATTACCGTTGCCGCTACTAATCTAGGCTCATATTATAGATATGTGCAACAAAATGACAGCTCTTACTTTTATTATTCAAAAGCCTTAGAGTACTATGGTTCTAAAGAAATATCAGAGAATAAGGCTGAAGCTCTTTTGTATATCGCAGATATTCAGCAACTAGAAAAAGCTTACATAGGCGCAGAAGAAGATGCTATAAAAGCCATAATTATTCTCAATAGATTAGAAATAACTGAAGATAGATTACAATTGTATTGGAATTTATATAACCTTTTAGCTATAATCTCTGAAAGATTAACTAATTATCAGCAATCACTAGAATATTATGATAAATCGATCTCTTATGCCAAACAAATGGATGAGGGATTTGTTTATGAAGTGTTTTCAATTAATAATAAGGCCAATGTATATCGAAAATCAGGACAATATAAAAAAGCTTTAGAATTATATAAAGGTTTGTTGCCATTGCGACCTAAATATGAGGAGGAAGACCCAACATTTTATCCAGCAATTATTTTAAATATAGGTAAAACTAAATTCGAATCTAAAAATTATGATTTTAAAGAAGTTGAAAATAATTTTATAGAGGGTTATAAGATATCTAAAAGTTTAGAAGATGATTTTACATTAATGGCAGCTGCAATAGAACTTTCTAAGTTGTATCTAGAGCATAACCTTAAAGATTCTACTATTAAGTATGGGCATGAGGCTTTAAAAATCGCAAATGAAGTGTCTTCAAATGAATATAAAATGGAAGCCTTACTTACATTATCTGATGTTTATGAAGGTGAAAAAGGCAAATCTTTTTTAAGGGAACATATCGTATTAACGGATAGTTTGCAACGAGAAGAGCGCTCAGTTAGAAATAAATTTGCTAGGATTAAATATGACACAGACCAACTAGAAGCCGAAAACAAACAAATCTCGAGAGAAAACTTATACTTAGCTATACTATCCTTAGGCTTGCTATTCTCAGCGATACTAATCTACGTTGTTATATCTCAACGCGCCAAAAACAGAAAACTAAAATTAATACAGGTACGACAAAAAGCAAACGAGGACATTTATAATTTAATGCTTGGCCAACAAGACAAAGTTGATGAAGCAAGAGCAAAAGAAAAAATAAGAGTTTCTAAAGAATTACATGATGGTGTTTTAGGACGATTGTTTGGTACAAGATTAAGTCTAGATAGCATGAATTTTAAAGATGGTAAAGACGCCATGATGACTAGAGCAAATTATATTAATCAGCTAAAAACTATCGAAGACGATATACGTAAAATATCACATGAGTTAAATACAGACTTTGTTTCTGGTACAGGGTTTATGGATATAGTGACAGAACTTATTGAGAATCAAACTCAGGCCTATGGTTTGAAACACGATTTTGATTATACCGATGATATTAGCTGGGATTTGGTAGCTAATAAGGCGAAAATAAATATTTATAGGATTATACAAGAATCTATGCAAAACATATATAAACACGCCAATGCTAAAGTCATAAAAATTAGTATTTTATTAGAAAATAGCGTAATTTGCTTAGACATCATTGATGATGGAGATGGTTTTGATACTTCTAAAAGTAAAAAAGGTATTGGTTTAAAAAACATGACTTCTCGTGTTGAGGATATTGACGGAAAAATCACTTTTACATCTCAATCTGGTAGTGGAGCAATCGTTAATGTTAAAATTCCCTACACAAACCAACCGAAATGAAACGAGCATGTTAAAAGTACGATCACCTAAAGAAATGATTAAGAGCGAATAGCATGTGTCCGTTAAAAAACAATAAGTATAAACACATGAAACATATTAATATACTAATGGTAGATGATCACCCAATTATTATTGAAGGTTATCAAAATGTATTAATGGCTACTAAAGCAGATGACCAAACTTTACTAATTGATACGGCTAATAATTGTGATACTGCTCAGTTAATGATTAATCGTGCATCTAAAGGAACACATTATGATGTATGCTTTTTTGATATAAGCCTACCTGCATCAGAAGATGGTAAGTATGCATCGGGCGAAGATTTAGCTCTTTTAGCAAAAAAAGTATTACCAGATGCTAAAATTATAATTCTAACGATGTTTAATGAATCTTTTAGGATCCATAATATTATTAAGGAAATTAATCCTGACGGATTTTTAATTAAAAGTGATCTTACCTCTATGGAATTGGCAGATGCATTTCAACAAATTTTGAGATTCCCACCGTATTATAGTAGTACTGTAAATAATTACGTTAAAAAGTCGATTACTAACGAAATTTATGTAGATGATATTAATCGTAAAATTCTACATTTATTATCCCAAGGTATAAAAACTAGAAGTCTAAACGAATACATTTCGCTTTCAACAAGTGCCATAGAAAAACGAAAAAAGCAACTCAAATTATTGTTCTCTGTAACCGACGGAAAAGACGAAACTTTACTGCAAGAAGCTCGGATAAAAGGATATTTATAGAAATATGTAAAATAATTTTCTTTTTAGGCTAAGTAAAAAGCACCTGTACCGCTTGTCAATTATGTGAACTACGGTTTTTCCGCAACAAGTTTACGGTTTTTCCGCAGCAAAAGTTGTATTGTGTTACTTATATTTACGTCATTCAACAAGAATTAATTAATCCCTCTTAAGTAATTGTTGAGTTAATAGCAAAAAAATTAAACCTGGTAACTTCTAATGTTACTAGGTTTTTTTAATTGCTTAAAAATGTAAATGACTTTAAAACCAACTTGCATTATGTTCCGAAAGTTTTACAATAAAGAAGCCTAAAAAAACTATAGCTACAATAAACTTTAAAAAAGTTGAAGCAATAAAACCTAAGAAAGATCCTAAGGCAGCTTTTAGGGCTTTTTCTAAATCATTTCTATTAATCATTTCCCCAATAAACGCTCCGATAAAAGGACCAATAATTATCCCGAATGGAATAGGCGAGAGTAAGCCAATAATTAAACCGAGAATTGTTCCTATCATTCCGGCTCTACTGCCACCAAAACGTTTTGTTCCTAATGCAGGAATTATATAATCTAATACGTATATAAAGATGGCCACTAAAAGTGTGACAATTAAAAAGGCCAGACTCATTTCTACACCATCAGTAAAATGCAAAACTAAAAGGCCAGCCCAACTGGTAAGTGGTCCAGGTAAAACAGGCAAAAAACTACCTACGATACCCAATATCATTAAAAGCAGTGCAACAAGTACTAAAAAAATTTCCATATAAATAATATATTCATTTAGTAAGACGTAGAAACTAGACGAAAGTTACATTTTAAACTAAATATTTAGTTTAAACTAAATATTTAGTTATATTAGCATAATGATTTGTTAAAATCATTATGCTATCCTGAACTTGCTCTTGCTGAATTTATTTCAGTATTTCTGGTTCTCAACCTAGAATTAACTTATAGAGATTCTGAAAAAAATGAAACAATTAACGAAAGCAGAAGAAGAAATAATGCAAGCCTTATGGCAATTGAAAAAGGCTAACGTAAAATCTATAATTGAGATTTTACCAGAGCCTAAACCGGCATACAATACCGTATCTACTATTGTAAGAATCCTTGAATCTAAAGGGTTTGTTAATTATGAGAAACAAGGGAAAGGCCATATCTATTTTCCAGTAGTAGCTAAAGCAGCGTATAGTAATCAGTCTATAAATAAATTGGTAGATAATTATTTTCAAGGCTCATTTAAAAGCATGGTGTCCTTTTTTGTAAAGAAGAATGAAGTGGATATTAAAGACATTGAAACCTTGTTAAACGAAATTGATAAAAATAAGTAAGTATGCTATACTCAATCGTTCAAATTATTGCATTTCAAGCCTTGTTTTTGTTAGTTTATGATTTGTTTTTAAGACGAGAAACCTTCTTTAATTATAATAGAGCTTACCTGCTTATAACGTCTGTACTGTCCTTTGTTTTACCTTATGTTAAGTTTCAGAAATTAAAGACAATAGCTACCAACGATTTTGTCATTCAATTGCCAAAAGTATTTATAGGAACAAAAGTGCCTACAGCAAATGAGGTCTTAGTTGCAGAAAAGGTAGGCATTATAATAGAACAGCCACAAACACCACTTTGGCAAAGTATTGTGTTAGTAGGTATTGCCTTGGCTACCTTAATTTTTCTATTCAAAATTATAAAGCTCCATGGATTAAAACACAAAAACCCTAAACGTTGGAAAGGGAATATACTCATTGTAAGGCTTATAGAAAGCAGTGCAGCATTCTCATTTTTTAACACTATTTTTCTAGGAGATCGCATTCCTGAAACCGAAAAGCCAATTATTTATGAGCACGAATTGGTTCATATTAAAGAATTGCACACCTTAGATTTACTCTTTTTTGAAATCCTCAGAGTAGTATTTTGGTTTAATCCATTGATCTATATCTATCAAAATAGGATTAAAGAATTACACGAGTATATCGCAGATGCTAAAGCTGTAAAGCAAAACAGAAAAGCAGATTACTATCAAAGCTTACTCAATCAGGTATTTGATGTAAACAATGTGTCTTTTACAAACACATTCTTTAAAAAATCATTAATCAAAAAACGAATTGCTATGTTACAGAAATCGAAATCTAAACAACGAAATCTTATTAAGTATGCAATGTTAATTCCTTTAGTTTTTGGGATGTTGATTTATACATCAACAGAAGTTAAGGCACAACAGAATATTGAAAAATCAGATAAAACGTTTGGTCAAGATTTAACAGACAAAGAATTGATAGAAAAATTTGTAAAAGAATTTGAAGCCATGGAAAAAAATGGAGCAACATTTTTCGAAATAGCTAATTCTGCTGGTATGAAAGAAATGAGAATTGAAAAATATATGCTTTCGCGAAACGAGTTTTTAAAATCTAAGGCTTATATGCAGTATATAGCGGATGGAATAATTAAAAGAAAATCAGAAGACGGAACCCTTACCCTAAAAGATATTGAAACCACAGACCTTATGAGGCTTGGGAAATTTAAAACGTATGAAGATTTTAAGGTTTGGAAAAGCACAGATGAAGCCAAAGAACATTGGGAATCTATTACAAGAGATGGAGTGCTGAGACTATTTGTTAAAGAAATGGGCAATCAAACAGCAGAAGAAAAAATACGTTTAGATGGTTTATTGAAACAATTAGAATCAGACAATAATTTTGAAAAAATTATTATGACAGATGGTAAAGGTACATTCATTATTGATTCTTATGAAAGTCTTAATTCAGATAAAAAGGTAGAAGAGTCTATCGAAGTCCCATTCTCAGTAATTGACGAAGCTCCAACATTAACGGAATGTAAAGATTTAACAACTAATGTAGAGCGTAAAAATTGTATGAGTCAATTTGTAAACAAACTTGTCAATAAGAACTTTAATACAAGCATCGCCGAAAAATTAGGTAAAAGCGGCAGACAACGCATTTTTGTTTCTTTTAAAATTGATACTTTAGGTCGTATTAAAGCTATAAAAGCAAGAGGTCCAAGTATAGAATTAGAAGAAGAAGCTATTAGGGTTATAAAACTATTACCAAAATTCATTCCAGGACGACAAAAAGGCAAATTGGTTACTGTACCTTATTCTTTGCCTATTGTGTTTCAGGTTACAGGTGATGTAAACGATATGGAAGTTTATAAAAATGATACTTTAAACAAAAACCTTAAAATGAAGTATATAGAATTTTTAAGGAACATTAATAAAGATACAATTCAACTTAATACAGTCCCTTTTAGTGTAACAGATGTTGCACCAGTACATGCAGATTGTAAATCACTATCTACAGATGATGAACGCAGAAAATGTACAGCAGAAGCTATTATTAGTCATGTTAATAAAAACTTTAATACTAATTTGGCAGCTGATCTGGGTTTAGAAGGAAAAAACAAAGTTTATTTATTTTTTCATATCAATAAACAAGGTAAAGTTAATGCAATTAAAGCTAGAGCTAAATACCCAAAATTAGAGGAAGAAGCAAAACGAGTTATAAGACTGTTACCAAGATTTACTCCCGGAAAACTTGATGGTAAATTAGTTGATGTACCTTATAGCTTGCCTATTGTATTTCAGGTTGCTGGTAATAAGAAGAATTAATTGTATAAGTAAATGAGATTCATATTTATAATTCTGTGCTTTATTCTAACACTACAAACGAGTGCGCAAAAACTAAAAGCCGATAATCTTTACGCTAATGGTAACTACACCAAAGCCATTGAAACGTATAAATCTCTTAAAAACATAAATGCGGTTTACGACAAAATAGCCAAAGCTTACATTGCTATTGGCAACTATGACGAAGGTTTGGCTAATTATCAAAAAGCTATAAATGCTAACCCAGACGATGCGCTTTTAAAATATGACTACGCAAAGTTATTAACCAAGACAAAGGACTATGAAGAAGCAAACCAAATTTTTAATAGTTTGATTAGCTTAGATAGCCTTAACCCAAATTATCATTACGAGTTGGGAGTTGTTTTAGAAAAACAAAACGATACTACAGCTTTAAATGAATTTATAAAAACATTTGACTTAGACTTAACGCATCAAAAAGCAATATTTAAAATCGCAAAGCATCATCTCATTAAGCGAAAGTTTGAATTGGCGCATCGTTTTGTAGATAAAGGGTTAAAAAGTTATGCTAATAATATAGAATTAATTAGCCTTAAAGCTCAAGCCTATTATTATCAAGAGTATTATACACATTCTGTCGTTTGGTTTAAAAAGCTATTAGATTTAGGTGAAAAATCTGAATTTATTCATGAGAAATTGAGTCTAAGTTTTGCACAGAACTCAGAATATGAAGAAGCCATTTATCATAGAAAAAAGGCATTAAAATTTAACCCAAACGATGCAAATGCGATGTTTGTTATTGGAGGCTATTATGAGCGTATAAGTAATTTTGAAATGGCTGAAGATTATATTGTTAAGGCTTTAAAAATTAAAGATCAGTCACTCTCAGATGAATATCAAAAGCTTGGAAGGATTTTAAATCGACAAAAGAAATACGAAGCGGCGATAAAAGCTTTTCAAAAGGCATTAAAGGAAGACCCATCTGATATAGTTACAGAATTCTTTTTAATTAGAACCAAGGACGAATTTTACGCAGATGTAGATACTAAGATTAAGATGTACCAAGACTATATTAAAAAGAAGGATAAAAGCCCGTTTATGCTATTTGCACAAAAAAGACTCAAAGAACTAAAACAAGAAAAATTCTTAGAACAAGATTAAAATCTAAAAATATTGTACTTTTCGCTATCAGAAATGTGCAAATGAGACCAATCGTTTTTCTTTTAATTCTATTGCTAACAACATCTTGCAGTTATTTTGAAAAAAAGAAAGTCTATACCGAGGATTTACTAAAAGAAGAATTACAAACTTTTAATTGGAATGAAGTTGATTCGTATCCAACCTTTAGTAGTTGCGATTCTATTACAATAAAAGCAGATAGCAAAGCCTGTTTTCAAAGCACATTGGTTTTTAATGTTAATCGTTTTTTAGAAGCTCAGAACATCATTGTTTCTGAAGATGTTTACGATACTATTAGACTTACAATTACTATTGATAATAATGGAATTTTAAAAGTGGAATCGATGACTTTTAAACCAGAAACTGTTAATCAAATTCCAGAAATAGACAGTTTGTTGAGACAAAGTTTAAGAGGAATTCCTAAAATATTTCCAGCAATTAAAAGAGGGCAACAAGTTACTACTGCTTTTGAGTTGCCTGTGATTGTAAAAATCAATTAATTGTTTTCTAGGAGCGTATCGCAAACTTTTGCATCAATCTAAGTACTTCTACATAAAGCCAAATCAATGTTGCTAAAAGTCCCCAAGTCGCAATCCATTCTTTATATTTTGGTGCTTTATTCTTGTAACGTTCTATATAGTCAAAATCTAGTAGCAAGGCAAAAGAGGCAACTATGGCAGCTAAAACGTTAAAAACTATAGCAAACCAAGATGTTCCCCAAATATAGGTTTCAATGCTAAAAAAACTCAAAATCCAAGAAATAATGTATATTACCATTATGCTTACAGTTGCTGTGATAATAACACTTCTCAGTTTTTTTGTTA
Source organism: uncultured Winogradskyella sp. (assembly GCF_963975125.1). GTDB lineage: Bacteria > Bacteroidota > Bacteroidia > Flavobacteriales > Flavobacteriaceae > Winogradskyella. Next base: position 20,639 of record NZ_CAXBGB010000032.1, read on the forward strand.
CTACAATAAGTCGTAGTTGATATAATAAGAGCATTACAAAAAAGGTAACAATCGTAACAACTATTGCTTGGTAAGGTAATTCAGAAAAATTACGATGAGCATAAGCAGAAAACCCACCTAAAAAGAACCCTTTAGCAATGACATAAAGTGGCACTAAAATATGTGCCCAGTTTTGTCGTATAGAAATTAAAACACTAATTACAACAGCTCCAAGCATACCTCCAAGGGTAAACCATTTCATAGGTGTACCAGCTTCGTTTAATTTCCATAAATAAACAGTAATTGCCGCAATGATTAAAATTCCGATAATAGATTTAAAAAAAACACCAGCAACTGACATGGTCTTTATAGATGACTTACCATCATCCCAAAAATAATCATTAAAAACAGGGTTTGAAGTTTTAAAATTTCTTAAACTCATTACAAATTAAATTTATAACCGATAGCAATATCAGTAGAAAAATTACCTTGGTTGTCTAATAATAGTGCGAATAATTCGCCATAAATTATAGTTATGTAACTCGTCTTCCCAACTTTTATATCTGAGCCTATCCCAAATATAAAAGGCACATCAAACGAAGTGTCATTTTGGCTAATTTCAGTTTCATTCTCACCTATATAAGTAACATCAGTAAAATTTACTGTTGCTAATTTTACCTGTCCATAGATAGAAAACGAAGATTTATTAATAATTCTGTAACGATAACCTAAAGAAAACTCTGTTGTGTTATATGAAAAATTGTCATTGTCAAAGGAGTGACGTACTTGCAAAAAACCAGAATGTCTTGGTAATACTTTAGCTTCATAGATTTCTAGCTCAGCACCAATAAGAGGCACTTTTACATTAGCGTAATTTCCAACAAAAGGGTTGTTAGTTATGCCACCAGAAAACCCCAATCTTAATTGCACTTTGCTTTCTGTTGTGGTTGAGGTGTAAGCCATATCAACCGAAGCATTGTATTTGTCTATATAATTACTAAGGCTATAAAGCGTTAAGTTTAATTTGCTAGTTGACATGCCATTTGTTAAATTACTTAAAGTTGCTTTATACTCTTCCTGATAGTTTTTATCAGAACCTTTAGTGTTTTTAAGCTCAGTTATAGAGCCATCATCTGTTTTAACAAAATAACGGTATTTACCATCGATTATATTCCATAGTAAATCGAGGTTACCATCAATCTCCGTTTTTAGTTGAAGTGTTTCTCCATTGACCGTGTAGTTTTCTTGACTATAATTAAACTGAAAAGCAAAACATAGAAGAATTAATAATAAATTTTTTTTCATGTGTTGTTAGGACTTGGTTTTAGTAAATCTACCAAAAATAATTAATTTCGCATCATTTTTTAAAAGTTCGGCCTTTCCATTCATAAGATTTAAAAAGTGCTAATAAAACGATATAAACACTAAAGAAAGGATAAAGCAAGCTCGAAAACAGATAAGATAGGAGCAAGGTTTCCTGTTTAAAAAATCGCGATGTTTTAAATAAGAGTAAAAAGTCAATGCTAAATTTAATAATGAATAAAGCGATAGCTGTTTTTAACGATATGTAACCTAGTAAAACCGTAGGAATAAGCATTATACACACCAAATTACCTAATAAGACAATTAAACCAACACCTTTAGCAAACCCATTAGAATTGTGACTTGTTTTAGAAGCCCAACGCAAACGCTGTTGAATTAATACTGATATGTCTTTTGCAGGATTTGTGCTTACTACAGCTTTCTTGGACTTAAGATAATGTACTTTTTGTGCATCTTGTTTTATGAATTTTTCTAGAAGAAAAATATCATCTCCACTCGCGATGTTAGTGTTGCCTTCAAAACCATTTAAAGTATTAAAGAGTGATTTGCGATAGCCAAAATTAGCACCATTGCACATAAATGGTTTATTTAACCCAAAACCACCAACAGTAGCACCTTGTAAGCTAAGAAAGTCTAAAATCTGAAAGCGATTAAAAAAGGAATTCTCACCTTTATATGTTACAGGTGCAACTATACAATCAGATTTTTTTGTTTGAATACATTCATCAAATACATCGAGCCAATAAGTCGGTAAAACGCAGTCCGCATCTGTTGTAATAATCCAATCAAATTTTGAAACTGTTATTGCTGTGGTTATAGCGTCTTTTTTTGGTGAATTTGAAGCTCTTTTGTTTTTTATTATTCTAATATTTTTAATTAGAGTAAAATCCTTTTTTGAGGATTTTGTATCGAGAATTTTTTCAATAAAAAATACTGAATCATCATCAGAATCATCATCAACAAGAATAATTTCAAATAAGGATGTAGGATAATTCAATTTTAAAATTGACGCTAATAATTGAGGTAGATTTTTAGCTTCATTCCTAAATGGAATGATAATCGAAAACTTTATTTTTGCTGGTAAATCCTGAAGTTTAAAATGGTCAACTTTATCAAAACCATAAATTAAGAGACCAATGAGAAATAGGTAAACTATAATAATTGATATGACTATTGTTGATAGGATCATTCTTCGTTTTGTGGGAGTTTAAAATTTAGCACAAAGTAGCTTCCAAATAAACTCGGAATTGCAAAATTTAATAACCACATTAAGGTTATAATATATAAAACAGTCAATTCATTTACTTCAGCATACCCAAATAAAAACACAGCAACACTTCCTTTTATAATCACATCAAAAATTGAAATGGAAGGTACAATCGATGCTAAAAAATACATACTAGTAATCACAACCATTGCTTTACTATATTCTACTTCAACACCAAATATTGTTAGGAAATAATAAAATTGAAATGAAAATATTAAATAACGAATTAAGGCAAGCGAAAGGTTTATAAGATGCGATTTTAAACCTAACTTTTTTATAAAACTCAAGATGCGCTCAAAAGAGAAACCTTTAATTTTATAACGTTTTTGTTTTACACCTAAAACAGCAAATAGACTAATTATAAGTACTATAAAACCAAATTTCATAACTCTGTAATAATCCATATCGATTTGATAGCGATTTACAAAAATGATAAAACCAATAATGCCAAAAATAGTAGTAATTGTCATTTGACCCATATTACCTAAAAGATTCAGTAATACTATTCGAGATCTCAATGGTTTTTCATAATACACAATCTTGGCTCCATAATCTCCAACCCGGTTTGGTGTAATTAACGATGCTGTTAATCCACCTAAACTTTGCTCTAAAGCCTCTCTAAAAGTTATTCGCTTTATAGCTTTAACTAAATTTTGCCATTTCAAAATTTCAAAAAACCAATTAAAAAAGCTTAATATGAATAAAAAACCAATGTTTTTAGATGAAAACGTATCATTTTTTTTCAAAAATGCTATAAATTCATTGAATTGTAAATTTTCGTTTTCAGAGAGTTTAGAGTAAATAAAATAAAATGCGCCAACTACAATACTCAACTTAATAAGTACAAAGAAGAATTGTTTAGTTTTGTAAGGCACATCGTAATGCATATTGAACTCTTCTTTATTTTTTGTTTTAAACCGAAAATGAAAATAAATTTGTTTAGATGAAACTATTTTTGAAAAGCATAATGGCTAAGTATAAAAAAATAGATAAAATATAAGCGAATTTAAGTCATTTTTTAGGGAAAATAAAAAGAGAGTACGTGTACATTACAAATAAAACCAAGAACCCACAGATGCAGCAATATTTAAAACACTACCTGTTCCTCATTATCCTCGTTTCAATGACCTTAAATAGTAATGCTCAGTTTAGAGACACTGCCAAGTGGAAGGCTCTATTTGCAGTTGGTCTCAATTACCCAACAACGGATGGGTTTGTAGATGGAGCTTATGCTAAGTCGGTAAATTTTCCAACGGTAAACTTAGGGATTCAACACATGCTAAAGCGTCAATACGGTGTAAAACTCGATTTTGGTTTTAACCGTTTTAAAAATGATGATAAATCTCCAGAATTTAAAATAAATTACTCGCGTATTAACGCGCAATTTGTTTTTGATCCCTCAGAGTATATTGGTTTTTTACCTATGCGCCTTCGAACGGTTTTACATACTGGTCCTGGTTTGGCTTTTGTAAAACCATTAGGTAATTTAGGATATAACAAGCAAACTTATCTTAACCTAAATATGGGATTTGAATTGCACTATAAGCTTAATGAGAAAGTATCTGTTTACACAGATTTGGCCTATTTATTTGGCTTAACATCCTTAAATAATTATGATTCTGTACTAAGTGGATTAGGAGCTTTTAATGGTAGTGTTTTTAACCTTACCTTTGGTTTGGCTGTTTCTTTGAGCGGTTGTCAGTTTTGCGATTAAATACATGAGTAAAGAAAAAATTATACTTGGCATAGATCCAGGAACTACTATTATGGGCTTTGGACTCATTAAGATCGTAGGTAAAAAAATGGAGTTTATGCAACTCAATGAGTTAATGCTAAAAAAGTACGATGACCATTATTTAAAACTCAAGCTTATTTTTGAACGCACCATAGAACTCATCGATTCGTATCATCCAGATGAAATAGCAATTGAAGCTCCTTTTTTTGGTAAGAATGTACAGAGTATGTTAAAACTTGGTCGTGCGCAAGGTGTTGCTATGGCAGCAGGTTTATCGCGAGAAGTACCTATTACAGAATATGCACCCAAAAAAATTAAAATGGCAATTACAGGTAATGGAAATGCCAGTAAAGAACAAGTTGCTAAAATGCTTCAGAGCATGTTAGGTCTTAAAACATTACCTAAAAACTTGGATTCTATGGATGGTTTGGCAGCTGCGGTTTGTCATTTTTATAACCAAGGGAGAGTAGAAATTGGTAAGAGTTATTCTGGTTGGGGAGCTTTTGTGAAGCAGAATGAGAATCGGGTAAAAAAATAATTATAATTGGAATTTATAGTATTGCCTCAAACCGTTTTTATTCTTAATCTTGCGTTTTTATATTATGTTGCTAGAGAACTGTATTTAACTAAATTCAGAAAAAAACATTTCAAAGTTATTTGGTTTATAGTTATTTTCATTTTTAGCTACTATGGATATGCTATTTATTTAGCCTATAGAAGAAGATTAATTGTAAAACGTAAATTTCAACCTAAATTTAATTTAAGGTAAATACTAAATTAAAAAGTTATCTCAGGCATCTACATCCACATACCATTCTGCAAGCAAGCGTGTCATTATTGCGACTTTCATTTTTCTACTTCATTAAAAAAGAAAGATGAGCTTGTCAATGCTTTGAAAAGAGAATTAGAACTTCGAAAAGACGAATTCAAAGATACTACTGTAGAAACTATCTATTTTGGAGGAGGTACACCGAGTCTATTAACTAATGACGAATTGCAATTTATAATCGATGCAGTTTATAAAAACTACAAGGTTTCAGAAAACCCAGAAATTACACTAGAAGCCAATCCAGATGATTTAACTAAAGATCGAATCATCGAACTATCCGAGAGTCTAATCAATCGTTTGTCAATAGGTATTCAATCCTTTTTCGAGGCAGATTTAAAACTGATGAATCGTGCACATAACGCTGAAGAAGCTAAAACGTGTTTAGAAGAAGCAACAAAAAACTTCGATAATATTTCTCTCGATTTAATTTATGGGATTCCTGGTGCGTCAAATGAACAATGGTTAGAAAATATTGAAACAGCTTTAAGCTTTAATGTGCCTCATATTTCGAGCTATGCATTGACGGTTGAGCCCAAAACCGCTTTAGCATCTTTTATTAAAAAAGGAATCGTTGAGAACATAGATGATGAGCAAGCACATGAGCAGTTTTACATCTTAAAAGAAAAATTGGAAGAATCTGGTTTTGCACATTACGAATTGTCAAATTTTGGAAAAAAAGGCTATTTTAGTAAAAACAATTCGGCTTATTGGCAAGGGAAATCCTATTTAGGAATTGGGCCTTCTGCACATTCTTTTAATGGAAAACAACGTGGTTGGAATGTAAGTAATAATTCAAAATACATAAAAGCCATTCAACAAAACGAATTACCAATAGAAATTGAAACTCTAACACTTACAGACCAGTATAATGAATATGTAATGACAGGTCTAAGAACCATTTGGGGAGTTTCATTTGTGAAAGTTGAAAACGACTTTGGCATAGTTTTTAAGGATTATCTAATTGAGCATTCAGAAATTTTTATAAATCAACATTTGTTGTATATTGAAGAAGAGCATTTACGAGTCACCAAAAAAGGACAATTTTTAAGTGATGGCATTGCTTCACAATTATTTAAACTTAATATATCTTGATTACAACCATACAATACAATTCTAAAAAGTTAAAAATAGATTTATCACAACCTTTAGACATTTCTATACCTTTAAAAGGTGATGTCTCTAACGTTAATGCATGGCATGTTGAACCTCCAAAAATTGCTCCAGAAGTTATAGATGGTAAAACAATTAGTGTCGCAAAAGGTGCCGTAGTAAATTTTAATACGATTAGTTTTAATCCGCATTCTCATGGTACACATACAGAAACCGTTGGTCATATTACAGAAAAGGTGTATTCTGTAAATAAACAGTTAAAACAATTTTTCTTTTTAGCCGAAGTAGTTACGGTTGCACCAGAAAAACTTGGTGATGATTATGTGATTTCTAAAAAGCAATTAGAGTTTACTTTGGGTAAAAAAAAGCGAGATGCCATTGTAATTAGAACCTTACCAAATACTAAAGAAAAAAAATCTCGTCAATATTCAAATACAAATCCTACTTATTTGTTGGAAGATGCAGCAAACTATATAAAATCTAGGGAGATTAAACATTTACTAATAGACCTACCTAGCGTAGATAAAGAACAAGATGGAGGCAAGCTTTTAGCGCATAATGCATTTTGGAATACAAAAGGAATTTTAAGATTAGATGCTACAATAACAGAGTTTATATATGTGTCTAATAAAATCGAAGATGGGTGTTATATGCTAAATCTTCAGATAGCACCTTTTGAAAATGATGCCTCTCCAAGTAAACCTATTTTGTATAAAATATTAGAATAATATAGCGTGACTATAGCCATAAGCTAGTATCATATATTTAAAGACCTATGGAAACATTTTTTATCATCATCATAAGCATTTTAGTAACCTTAGGCTTGGTAACCATCTATAAGCAATGGAAGACTAAACAAATTACTAATGCGCAATCGATTATACTTTTAGATAAAATAAAACGGGTTTGTAAGTTTATAACTGTCGAAGGTGATTTTGCAGAAATTTACCATTACGAGGATGTAAAGGAGAAGTTCTTAAAGTTAATCTCTAGTCGCAAAAAAGCATTAGTAGTTATCAATGCAAAAGCACATGTTGGCTTCGATTTAAGCAAAGTACAGTTAACTTCTAATCCTAAAACAAAATCCGTAATTCTCACCCACTTTCCGCAACCAGAAGTATTATCTATAGAAAGTGATATTAATTATTATGATAAGAGCGATGGGATGTTTAATAAGTTTGAAGCTTCAGATTTAACAGAATTACATACTAAGGCGAAGGAACATATTATGGAAAAAATTCCTGAAAGTGGACTTTATAATATTGCTAAACAGGAAGCCTTGGAAGCAATACATCTCATAGAGAATTTAGTTGAAACCATTGGTTGGCAGCTAGATTATTCTGCATTAAAGATTGTAACCTCTGAAGTAAAAAAACTAGAGAAGTGATAGAAATATCAACAGATAAAAGCAAGCTTCAGGTTGAGGTTATTCATCAATTTTTAACTGAAACTTATTGGGCAAAAGGAAGAACGCTAGAAGAAGTTAAAATATCTATTGAACATTGTTTTTGTTTTGGCGTTTTTTTAGATAAAAAGCAAATTGGTTTTGCCAGAATTGTAAGTGACTATGTCGTTTTCGCCTATATAATGGACGTATTTATCCTTCCAGAATATAGAGGTAAAGGCTATTCAAAACAATTAATGAAAGCTATAAATGAAGCACCTCAAATTCAATCTTGCAAAATTTGGATGCTCAAAACAGCCGACGCACATAACTTATATAAACAGTTTGGCTATACCGAACTCAAGCATCCTGAAAAGGTAATGGAACGACTTTTAGAATGAATATAGAACAGTACAGAGACTATTGCTTAAATAAAAAAGCAGTAACAGAACATTTTCCCTTCGATAATGATACACTTGTATTTAAAGTGCTAGGCAAGATGTTTGCTTTAGCATCATTAAAAAAATGGGAAAATGGTGAAGCATTTATAAATCTAAAATGTAATACGGAATATGCACAAGAGCTAAGAGCCGAATATGACAGTGTAAAACCTGGTTATCACATGCACAAACAACAATGGAATAGTGTTTATATTCAAACCGGTGAACTTTCACCAAAATTGATTACAGAATTAATAGATCATTCCTATGATATGGTAGTAAAAGGTTTGCCTAAAAAATTGAGAGAAACGCTAGATTAATTTTACATTTGTACTATACCTTATTTATATGTCATTAGAAAGAGAATTACAACAACGCAGTAGCTCTAAATGTGAGCTTTGCAGCAGTACAGAAAAATTATCTGTTTATAGTTTACCAGATGTAAAAGAGAGTGGTAAAAAAACGGCTTTATATGCTTGCAATGTCTGTACAGAACAGATGAATGACGCTGAGAAGATAGACGCCAATCATTGGAGATGTCTTAATGATAGTATGTGGAGCGAACACGATGCTGTAAAAATTATGGCTTGGAGAATGCTTAATAGAATTAAGGATGATTGGCCACAAGATTTATTGGGTATGATGTACATGGAGGATGAGATTTTAGAACTGGCAAAAGCTTCGGGTGATGGCGAATCTGACGAAAATAAACTCATTCACAGAGATATTAACGGTGTTATTTTAGAACATGGTGACTCTGTAGTTTTAATTAAAGATCTTAAAGTAAAAGGCTCTAGCATGGTAGCCAAACAAGGTACTGCTGTCAGAAACATAAGACTAGATCACGAAAATGCTGAGTATATTGAAGGTAGAGTAGGTGACCAGCAAATTGTTATCATAACCAAGTATGTAAAGAAAACTTAAGAAGTAGTCACTCTTAGTGACAAAAGCATAAGGTTATGTTAGAGATTAGACTAACATGCGAAAATTGTAATAAGTCATTGCCGTATAATTCTAAAGAGGCAATGATTTGTACGTTTGAATGTACTTACTGTACAGACTGTGTTGAGCTCTTAAAATTAATATGCCCAAATTGTAGTGGTGGTTTTGAAAAACGACCAATTAGACCATCGCACCATCTAAAAAAGCACCCTGTTTCAAAAGTTGTAGTACAAAAACCTTAGATGTAAATATACATCTTCATAAACTTAAGTCTAAGTAGTTTTATTTCATTTTTCTTACACCATATCTATTTGTAAGTGTGTTGTTTGTCGAAAAAATAAACAGACCTATCCGAATAATCTAGTCAAAATTACCATTTATCGATTTTATAATGTATCACCCAATGATAAGTTGCATATTTGAGTAATCCCTCTAATTAATAGCACCAAGTATACTGATTAATAGCCCTGAATTATTATGAACGCTTTTAACATTAGTTATTATGGATTTACAAATTACAAATTACAACAATCATTATCAGATTAAAGGAACTTTAAACAAGCTTAGTATTAGAACCTTTAATGCACATTTCTCTAACATTTTCGAAAAATTAGATAATATTCTAATCAATATTGAGAGTGTAGAAAGTATAGATAGAGCTGGAGTTATGGCACTTGCCAGATTACATAATGAATCTATTACTAAATCAAAACGATTATCTATTGTAGGGTTTGGTTGTAAAGAGCTTTATCAGCATTTTAAATCTGAAGAACCAACTATTGCTATGTCAACAAACACAATTGTAGCGGCTTAAATAATCCTATTATATACATACTTTATAAAAGTGTTTCCAATGCATTTATGGTGATAGATTGATGTTTGGGTACACTTTATTTTTTAAGTCTGCTTCAACTAGCAAGACATATCGGCAACAATTTTCCATTCTCCATTTATCTTTTTAAAAATAATAATAAAGACTCCATCTGCGTCACCAACTTGTCGTTTTAGATGGTATTCTCCCATAACCCAATAGTTATCACCTTCAATTTTAGAAATATCATTAATTACAAAGTTAAGCGTACCACTTTCTGCTTCAGTTGGATAGCCTTTTTTGTAGTTTGCTAAAGTATTTTCCCAACCTAAAGTAAGTCCATTGGATCCATAAAACTTAAGCTGATCACTTTTCCAATACCCTTGCATAAAGCCTTCTAAGTCGTGCTTGTTCCATGCAATTTCTTGTGCTTCCATTACAAGACGAATACCAGCTTCAGCTAAGTCTTTGTGATCACTTTTTTCAATAGAATCTGAGGCTACATCAGTTTTAATACTGATGCAGCTGAGGCATAATAATGCGAATACAAAAGGGAATACATATTTCATATTAGAAAGTTTATAATTACAACATAAAAGTAATGAACCTAAAGGACTTTCATAAATTATTTATTACTTCGAGTGATTTTGAGATTATTAAAATCAAAATATATTTTGATATAAGATACCGAAGTGAAGCTTTAAAAATTATATCGAAAAGTCACAATAGTTCTCGATACAATGCTCATAAAATCGCATCACTCGAACAGACATTGTATGTTATCTAAAGTATGCCTTTCTGCTTTTTTAAAAATGCATCGGCTTGGTGTTGCAT
>NZ_CAXBGB010000033.1:0-31208 GCF_963975125.1 uncultured Winogradskyella sp.
AAAAGGCCTCGTGGCGCAACTGAATAGCGCACTTGATTACGGCTCAAGAGGTTACAAGTTTGAATCTTGTCGAGGTCACTATAAAAATCCTAATTAATTGATTTTCAATTTTTTAGGATTTTTCATTTTTTGTTATGACCATTGTTTATCACTTTTAGTGAAAAGAATATTCTTCATTTTTATACATTAATATCTAATGGTTTCTATAATTTGGTTTCAGCCTCGATTAATAAAGCCTTTCGCAATTTTTTTTTTTATTTAGAGATTCAAAGGCACAATAACTTTTTTTTTGATAATAGGTCGTGAACTTATACCACTAGGGTAACTGGTTAGAGTCTAGTTCTCGCTGCGAGTGTAATTTTCATCCTTTTTGGTTGCAGGTTTTGTGCTTTTAGAATTTGAACTAGTTTATAAGTCACATTTAGACTTGCTATAATTTATGCATTAATGACATATATCATTGTAAAGGAGTACTTTTTAAAATAGCTTTGTGTTAATTAATTGACTATGAAGATTCTAGTGTACAGTGCGAAGGATTTTGAAATTCCCTATTTAGAAAAAGCAAATAGGAGAAAATATCATCTAACGTTTACTAAAGAAGCTTTGTCATCTAAAACAGCTATGAATGCTATTGGTTTTGATGCTATATCCATATTTTCAGCAGATGAAGCTTGTTTTATTACTATAGAAAAACTTAAAGATTTTGGCGTAAAATATATTGCATTGCGATCTGTTGGTTATGACAACGTTAATTTAAGAGCAGCCTCTCGATTAGCAATACGAGTAGCTAATGTGCCTGCTTATTCTCCATATTCAATAGCTGAACATGCCACTAGCTTACTATTAGCACTCAATAGAAAATTAATAGAATCTAATCACCGCGTAGATCATTTTAACTTTAAACTAAATCATCTTGTTGGCTTCGATCTAAATAATAAAACTGTTGGTATTATTGGTACAGGTAAAATTGGTGCCATAATGAGTAAAATTATGCACGGTTTTGGTTGTACCTTATTGGGTTATGATATTAATGAAAATAATGATTTAATTGATAAGTATAACTTGGACTATACAGCACTAAAAAATTTATGTGAACAATCAGATATTATTTCTTTGCACGTCCCTTTAAATACCGAAACGCACCAAATGATAAATGAAGAATTAATTTCTGTAATGAAACAAGGAGTTATTCTAATAAACACTGCAAGAGGATCTGTTATTAATACCGAAGATGTAATCGAAGGTCTTAAAAATGGGAATATTGGAGCTTTAGGAATTGATGTCTATGAGAATGAAAAAGGAATTTTCTTTAAAGATCATTCTCGCCATATACCTAATGACGATTTATTAATAAAATTAAATGCCATGCCTAATGTATTAATTACTGGGCATCATGCTTTTTTAACAGAAGAAGCATTAACAAATATAGCAGAAACTACTATATATAATTTTGATTGTTGGAATTCAGGAAAAGAAACAGAAAACGAATTGACAAAACCAATGAATACAATTTAAATACTATTAGTTTTTGTGATAAACATCTTTTAAAATAATAACACCTCCTTTTTCATTAGTTACATTTAGATTATATCTAATTTTCACCTTAGTATTGATTGGGGCATAATAATAAATAACCCAAGCATCTGCTTCTGTTGTTCCGATACAACCATTTGAATACGCCTTACTTAAGGTAATAGGATTTGTGGTTGGATGAATTAACTGTCCGTTCCTTATACCATTTATTTTGGTTTCTATAAAAGGAATTTGCGATAGTTTGGTCACTTTTTTATCGTCTCGCCTTGTTACAAGATACTGGTGATTATTTACAGGGTTTATATATCTAGGATTACGAAAATGTTTAAAAACAAATCCTTCACCAGTCTTGGTTTTTAAGTCTTGTACTCTACCAGACATCTCTAAATATTTTTTTTCATTTCTTCCTACTCTAATCGGAAATTCATAACGTTGAATAGAATCTATAAAGATGCGAAGCTTAAATTTTGGTATGTTGATATTTATACTAGTTTTTTGAAATGATTTTAGAATGTATTGCGCAACAATTGAATCGGGAATTGTAATAGAAGCTCCTTTTGGCAACACAATCATTTTTTTTGATTATATACAAAAGAGTCAAGAGCCATCATTCTATAGTAATCCGTATTCCTAAATGTGTCTATAATCCATGGATTTGCACGAACTAAAAGGTGCTCTGTAAGCTTATATGATGTTAAATAATCATATCTTTTAACTATAGAATCAATAAATTGAAAATAGTTTTCAACAACAACATTATTACTAACTATAAGAGTGTCTGAAAAATCATGAAACAAGAAAGTGTTACTTTTTATTAAATTTGAAGTTAAATCTATAGTCACTTCTTTTCGAGAATAGGACTTCATTGTCATTAATAAAATGATGAGTATAATTATGAATCGATCAATTTTTAACATCTCACTTTTTAATTCTACTAATAGCACAACATTTGTGCGATAATGCTTTTGTTCTATAATTTATTTTCTGTTCCAACTATGGGATACCCTATTCTAGATAGTAAATGCTTTACATTTTCAAAATCGCGATTAGTGTGATAATCAAATGACACTGTATTATTTTCATTATCGACTTCTACATCTGTAATGTGTTTTACGTTAGAGAGTCTATTAATTATTGTTCTTTCGCAACCATAACATCTTAGATTTTGTATATGAACAATAGTCCTCATAATATAATTTTTTAATAGTTAAAGATATTTGCAACAGCTGTAATGTAAAATGATATTCATCAGTATCGTGAGATGATGATTATCATTTTAAATGGTCTCGTAATCTTATACATTTGAATAGTCTATTATTAAGAATGTTAGTTTACATAAACATAAGAGCACAACTGAAGTCCTTTTTTATAGAAATGGGTGAATTGTCGTATTTCACGTCTAGGTTCTTTAAAGAAGTGTTTAAGCAGCCATTTGAGTTAAAAGAATTAGCACGCCAATGCTATAACATGGGAAATCGATCGCTCTTATTGGTTAGTATTACTGGGTTTATTATAGGTTTAGTTTTAACGTTACAAACAAGACCAACATTATTAGAATTTGGTGCTGTATCGTGGATGCCATCTATGGTTGGTATTTCTATAGTAAGAGAAATTGGACCTATTATTACAGCTCTAGTTTGTGCAGGTAGAATTGGCTCTGGGATTGGTGCTGAGTTAGGCTCTATGAGAGTTACAGAACAGATTGACGCTATGGAGGTTTCAGGCACAAATCCGTTTAAATATTTAGTTGTTACTAGAGTCTTAGCTGTAACGCTGATGTTACCTTTATTAGTTATTGTGGGTGATGCTGTTGCCTTATATGGCTCTTATTTAGTCGAGAATGTTAAAGGAAATGTGTCTTTTATGCTCTACTTTAATCAGGTTTTCGACTCGCTAGAGTTTGGTGATATTATACCTGCAACTATTAAATCCTTCTTTTTTGGTTTGGCTATTGGAATTGTAGGTTGCTTTAAAGGTTATTATTGTAAAAAAGGAACTGCAGGCGTTGGTATGGCTGCAAATTCTGCTGTAGTAGTTACGTCCTTATTGTTATTTGTTATAGACTTTATTGCTGTTTTTGTAACCGATATTTTTTATGATTTATGAATGTACAGAGAGACATATCAAATAGAGAAGTTGTTCTTGAAATTAATAATTTGTATAAAAGTTTTGGCGACAATAATGTGCTTAATGGGTTTAATATGAGGTTATATCAAAGCGAAAATCTTGTAATAATGGGGAAATCTGGTTCTGGAAAATCAGTGATGATAAAATGTTTGGTTGGTTTAATGGAAGCAGATAGTGGTTCTATTTCTGTAATGCAGAATGATATTACTAAACTTAACCAAAAATCGCTAGACTTGCTAAGAGCAGATATTGGTTTTCTTTTTCAAGGTAGTGCATTATATGACTCTATGACTGTAAGAGAAAATTTAGAATTTCCACTACGACGACATACTAAAAAGTTTGACAAACATATTGATCCCGAACAATTAGTTTTAGAAGCTTTAGAGAATGTTGGATTGGTAGACGCTGTCGATTTAATGCCTTCAGAATTGTCTGGTGGCATGAAACGTCGCGTGGCTTTAGCAAGAACTCTAATTCTACAACCCAAAGTTATTCTATATGATGAGCCAACTAGTGGATTAGATCCTATTACCTCAAAAGAAATAATAATCCTAATGCAAGATATACAGAAGAAATATGGAACATCATCACTCATCATTACACACGATGTGGATTGTGCGAGAGTGATTTCAGATAGAATGATATTACTTATCGATGGGAGAGATTATGCCGTCGGTACATATAATGAACTATCTGTGTCAAAAGATCCAAAAATAAAAGCATTTTTTAAACAAGACATATGAAAAACACGAACTCACAAAAATTTAGGTTAGGTCTTTTTGTTATTTTAGGTACTATTCTATTTATAGTCGGTGTCTATCTAATTGGTCAGCGTCAAGATATGTTTAAAAAAACTTTTACAATTAGTACTTATTTTCAGAATGTAAGTGGTTTACAAAAAGGAAATAATGTACGCTATGCTGGCATTGATATTGGAACCGTAAAAGGCATAACTATGATTAACGATTCTACCATAAAAATTGATATGAATATTGATGAGATGATAATTACTCATATTAAAAAAGATGCTATTGCAACTATAAGTTCTGACGGATTGGTAGGTAATATGATAGTAAACATTGTACCAGGAAAAGGTATAGAAAGAGTGATTACAAATGGTGATATTATAGAATCTTATAGTAAGATTGGTGCAGATGATATATTAAGTACTTTAAGTGTAAGTTCAGAAAATGCTGCAATATTGACATCAGATTTGCTAAAAATAACAACAGCAATGATAGAGGGTAAAGGGACAGTTGGTTTATTGTTAAATGATACCATAATGGCTCAAGATTTAAAACAATCGGTAAACAATCTAAAAATGGCAAGTCTAGGTGCTACAAATACCATCAATGAATTAAATTCTATAGTCTCCTCAATAAAAAATAATGACAATACTATTTTAGGAATGATTTTAAACGATTCTGTTTCTGGGCAAAAGCTAAAAATCATTGTAACTAATCTTGAAGCATCAAGCGTAGAAATTGAAAATTTAATTAAAAATGCAAACACAGTAGTCAATGACATTAAGACTAACGAAGGGGCTTTAAACTATGTTCTAAATGATACCACATTAGTAAATAGTTTAAAATCTACACTTAAAAATATTAATGAAGGAACAGATAAATTCAATGAGAATATGGAAGCCTTAAAGCACAATTTTTTAACGCGTGGTTATTTTAAAAAATTAGAGCGTCAAAAAATACGAGAAGCTAAAAAGGCTGAAAAAGGATGATTGGTTTAAGTTATTGACAGTATCTTTCCGTATAGCTAATTTTATTTAAAATGGAGAAAACGCATTTGTATTTTATAGTAATAAAACAGTAAACAAAATAAGTATAAAAACGGTAATGATTAGTCTTAAATAGATTTTCATAATAGCACATTATTGATTATAAGTACTAATGTAAATACTAAAGTTATTTTGTGAAATGATACTAATCAGTTTATAATACTATTACTAATTTTTTTAATGCATAAAACAAAACTGAGTAAACGCAATTTTATAGTTTACTCAGTTTTGAAATTCACATTTTTTAATCTAATTAATTTGCCATAGTTTCTTTGTTTCTACTTATGGCTAATTTTTCGATTAGATCTGGTACTTTTTCAAATGCAGCAGATAAGCCATGAGCTTTACCAGCTTCAATAAATGATATTTCATCGCCTTTAGTTGCTAAAAAGCCTATGGGTTCTATTCCCATTCCAGCTCCAGCTCCCATACCTTCACCTTTTTTTCCTTTGGCTTCAGTGCCTTCTCCACCTCCAGAACCAAATCCCATCCCTACTTTAATAACAGGTACGCATTTAAATTCTCCGAGCTGAAACTCTTTGCCAACTACAGTTTCCGTATTAGCCTCAGTTTTCATGAAATCTGTAATTTTTCCTAATAATTCTTCTAAATGTAATTCCATAATATTATTTTTTTAATTGTTAATAAATGATTTTATTATGCGTATTGGTCTATTTTTTAAAGAAAGTAATACGCTATTCCTTCCTTCAAAATTGACACTTAAATTAGTGTCCTTATAAAAATTTAATAATGCAAAAACAGGATAGAGTTTTGAATTAAAAATACAGTCTCCAGAATCTATTTCTGCTCGGCATTTTTTAACCTCAAATGATTTTAGTACATTTAATACTTTTTTAAAAGAAGTAGTACTGTTTTTTTTCGTTTTTAAGATCTTCTTTTCAATTTTACGTTTACTTGAAAATTTAATTTTCTTAAATGGATAAAATTTAAAATTGAATAGCAACACTTTTAAATGAACTTTTACAACTTCTAACTTATCTTCTTCAATGCTTGCTTTAGCTAATCCTTTGATTTGTATAAAATACTCTTCTCTAGCTGTATTTATATAAAGGGTAATTGGTACAAATAATAAATAGATGACAACCAACAAAAGCACTATTAAAAGTATAAAGAGTAACATCTTTAATTTTATTCAAAGTACCGAAATAGAGGTGCTTAGTGCAATGATATTAATCAGTCATCACTATGAATTGTAAATTTCTTTTTTTAGAATATTTTTAAATCGCGTAACGCTGATGTAATAATCTTCGAGAAGTTTTCCATTGTGTAAGAGGCTAATACACAAAAGCCTGAAGGTCCATTTTTAACTTCTATAGCAGATTTATTTTAGTTAGTTTTAAATCAATGCTATAGTCCATTGCTGTATTTAAAAGATCAAATGCAGACTTCTCGTGCCAAGGACATTGATCTGCATATACCAAATGCCAGCCTTGGTATTTTTTTGTTGTAATGTCCAGTCAATTAATTTTGAAGAGTCTTGCTCAATCATTTTCTCTTTACAAAACACTTGCATTTCTTTAGAAGTTCCTTTAAAAGTAAAGTCGCTATTTTTATAATAATAACTACAATAGATACTGTTTAAAGAGCCATCTATATTAGTGCCTCCTTTTTGCACGTCGTTTTTAAATGGCATGCCACAACTTTGACAAAATTTGTTTGGTTTTGAAGCTTTAATAGTATTATACTCTTCTTATTCTACCGGTTACTTCTTCAACTTTAATGATAAAAATTACTGGTAAATCATCTTTATATATTTTGCTCGAAAACTCACTAATAAAATCGAGTTCGCGATGTTCTTTGTTAATAATTAAGTCTTTTACGCCAAGTGAAAATTCATGAAGTTTTGCTTTGGCTTCACTTCCTGTAAGTTCTATAAAAACACCTTGAGCTAAAACCGATTTCCATGAATTTACTGAGTCAATATCAGAAACACTTAGGCATACATTGTTATGCTTTCGCATCGCTTTTACTTTATGACCTTCAGCAGAATATCCGATAATTATATTTGCTTGCTTGTTGTAATAATAAGTAATTGGTGCTATATAGGGTCTGTTTCTATAGATATAAGATAGATTGCCAATGTAGTTAGTTTCGAGAAGTTTTAATCGCTCTACTTTGTTTAGTATTCTGATCATTATCTTCGGTTTTAAGCGTTAGAACTAAGTTATTTAAAAACGTAGGATGAAACTATGATTTTGGTCAGTTAATGCTTTGTTTGTAATTCTATAATCGTAATTTCTGGGCGCATCCCAATTCTTCCAGGGAATCCTAGCCAACCCAAACCTCTGTTTACGTAAAGATATTGCTGATTGTGTTTGTATAAACCTGCCCAATGTTTAAATTTATATTTTATAGGACTCCATTGTGAGTTTTTATACTGAAAAGCTGCTTGCATACCATGGGTATGACCAGCAAGTGTTAAGGTAATATCTGTTTTATCAATGACTTCTTCTGCCCAATGTGTAGGGTCATGAGATAATAAAATTTTAAAAGGAATTGATTTTACGCTCTCAATGGCTTTTTGTAAATCGCCATATTGTTTAAGAGGCGATTTCCCCCAATTCTCTACACCTATAATAGCGATTTGATCGTTTTTCTCTGAAACGATTTCAGATTCGTTTATTAGAAGTTTAAAATCTATAGCTTTATAGAACTGTTTAATAGATTCAAAATTTTCTTTCTTGTCTTCTTTAGAATTCCATTTACTATAATCACCATAATCGTGATTACCTAAAATGGCATATTTTCCTTTTTTTGCAATAAGTTTTTTAAAAAGGTCTTCCCAACCTCGTAATTCCCAACCATAATTATTTACCAAATCTCCTGTAATTACTATATAGTCTGGCTTTAGGTCATTGATTATTTTGATTGCACTCTCTAATTTCTGATAACGATAATTAAAACTACCTAAATGTAAATCTGATAATTGAACAATTTTGAAGCCATCAAAGAGATTTGGTAAAACCTTTGATTTAATAGTATGGTGATAAACTTTAAATTTATAAACAGCCTTAAATATACCATTGACAATAACAAAAAACGGAAGAAACCCCGAAATTAAGCCTATAATTGGAACTATAATTAGTGATTCACCTTCAGAAAATAAATAATTGGTAAAGTAGAGAATTGAGATAATAAGAACAAAAATTAGTTTTGGTATAAATGATGAAACGGTAAGACCATAAAATTTAGAAATTAGCATTTGTTTTCTAATTGGGTTAATATCATCTAGGGTAACTTTTAACACTATAATTGAAGTAACCAAACCTAAAGTAAATACCCAAAATAAAACATTAATGCTAGTTTTTAATAATGATGAATCTATAAGTTGAGTAATAGATTGAAGCCAATAAAACGCAAGAAAATCGATCAGTAATATTAACGTACACAATAAAATAATAGTGAAAAAAGAAAATGACTTCATGTTCTCTTTTTTAGTCGTCTTTTGTCTCTGTATGCCCAATAAATCCCTTTCACATCTGAGGCCCAATTGTCGTACAAGAATATAAGGACAATCTCTTCAAATGTTTCTAGTAAGCCTATGACAATCATGATGTAGAATAAACTGTATTCTGGAGAAAAGAAGAGTGACCATAAAATAAAAACACTTTGAATAACCGCAGATAGTTTTGCCAAGTACGTGTGAAATGCTGTAGCCTTTCCGTACTTTGCAAAAGCAATAATCATTTGTATAATGTATGGAGCAAAGGCAACAAGAATTAAAATAAGGTTACTTGTAATAAATACGGTTTCAAAATAATACAAACCAATGAGACCAACTATCAATGTAATTTGATCGCCAAAGGAGTCTAATTGAGAACCTCTTGGACTGGTAATTTTGAGTTTTCTAGCTAAATAACCATCTATTGCATCTGTTGAGTAACTAATTAACAACAACCATGAGAAGATTAATCGTAGGTCGAGCCATATTAGTGCTAACAAAAAAGGAGCTGCCAGTATGCGATAAAATGAAAACCAATCGGCAACGTTAAAATTTTTAAAAGTTAACATCAATTTTTTAATTAAAATTTTAATAAAAGTAATGGTAGTAATGCTTTTTTCAAATGATAACCATCAGTTTTAAACTCTAATGTTTATCTAATTTTACTACCCAAAAATCTTTAACAATATTTCTGATAGAGCATCTTAAGTAGTTTTCTTTTTGTGATAAATCTCACCAAACAGAAAAGACACTCTAAAATAAGAATGCCTTTTCAACCAACCAAAGTAAAAGCAATTAACCAAAGTTAGATTGCTTTGCTCTTTTATACTATAATAACTTTATTTTTGCTATATCAAATATGGTAGAATATTAATTTTAAATCAATGATATTTATCAGGTATCTAAAATAATTGTGCCTAGCTATTTTTCTCTTTAACTTTTATACTCTTTGCTATTCCTTTTTTGTTTTTCTCTTTGTTCATTATAATGCTCTTTAAACCATACAGGTTGTTCAATGGTGTTATCGTATAAGTAATCTGCTATTTGTTTTATATCAGTTTCTGGATAATCTATTTTTGTCATTACACCAAAACGTTGTACTGCGCCATACATTTTAGCATTGGCTTCGTTTGGGTTTTTAATCCAATCTTGTATGTCTTTTATAAACGCTTCTTTGGTTCTGTTGTTATTTATGTAGCGTTTCTTTATAGCAATCATAGGTGGTGCCAATCTGCTGTCATGTTCTGTCGTTGGGTTATGACAGGCATAACAATAAGTCTCCATAAGTTTTTTACCTAGATGAGTTTTGTTTATGTCTGTGGTTTCATTCTTTACCACTTTTGTTAATTGGTTAGAGTTATTACAACTCGAAAAAAAGAAAACTAATGCTAAAAAAATAAATATTTTTTTCATGATTTTATGTTTTAAAATATATTGATATATAAAATTAATCGCTCTAAAAATTTTCGTAAAAATTCAACTTATTTCTAAGGGTTATAATTTGAGACTGAAGGTCTTCTACTTGTTTTAATAAATTGTAAATAGCATCGATACCTTCTAAATTAATATCTAAATCGTAATGCAAACGCATCATTTTTTCAACGTCATTAAGCTGATTCGTTTTTAGGTAATTCTCATTGTTAGTTATGGTAATCTCAACTAAATCGTACTCATGCAATGCATTAATAAAAGTTATAGGAACATTATAATGTGTGCAAAATTGTTGAATTGAGATGTGATGTATCGTTTTCATGTTATCGTAATTTTGATAATTCTGTAAAGAGTTCTTTTTCCTTATTAGAGAGTTTTGTAGGTGTTTTTAAATTATAGGTGATATACAAATCACCAAACTGGCCTTCTTTTTTATACTTAGGAAACCCTTTTCCTTTGAGTTTTAGTTTAGTTCCGTTTTGGGTTTCTGGTTTTACAGTTAGTTTTACTTTTCCGGTAAAAGTATTGACAGTTATTTCGTCTCCTAAAAGTGCTTTATATAAATCTAAATCTACTGAAGCATATAAGTTATCTCCATCTCTTTTAAATCGCGATTTATTTATTATAGAAAACTCTATATATAAGTCTCCATTTGGCCCTCCGTTAACACCTTTCCCTCCATAACCTTTTATTTTTATGATTTGACCATTTTCTACACCAGCAGGTATGGTAATACGAATACTTTTGTTATTTACCGTTAACGTTTGTTTGTGTGTGGTATATACATCTTTAAGATTTAGCTGTAATTGGGCATTAAAATCTTGACCTCTAAACTTTGTTTGTCTGTTTTGGCCTTTGGCATTACCACCTCCAAACATAGAACCGAAAAAATCTGAAAAATCACTCTCAGTATAACCACCAAAATCACCTTGTGAAGTCTGTTGCTGAGCGTATTGTTTTTGTTGCTGTTTTGCCTTTTTATATGCATCTGTTTGTTGCCAATGTTCTCCGTATTCATCGTACTTTTTACGATTTTCAAGATGGCTTAATACTTCATTAGCCTCATTAACCTCTTTAAATTTTTGTTCTGCTTCCTTATCATTTGGGTTGAGGTCTGGATGATATTTTCGAGCAAGTTTACGATACGCTTTTTTTATATCGTTTTCAGTAGCGTTTTTAGTGACTTCTAATATTTTGTAATAATCTATAAATGCCATTATGCTTTTCTATGAGTTTTAATGTATTGCTTTAATATTTGCTTAAGACTTTCTAGATAATCTTCCATAATGCTGATATTTATATCTGGATGAGTTTTTGAAGGTATCGTTATAGGATTTTCGTCTAACGTAGCATAGAGTTCTGGGTAATTTACCTTTATACTTGTGGTTAGTGTTATTATTTGAGTCTCTAAATCTTGTAGTGTATTCATGGCTTCAGCTATAAATTAGAGACTAAAGTTAGCTGTAAATTGAACGATTAGAAATGATTAATATCATAAAGTGAACAATTAAACAATGATTTTTCCGTCTCCCATTTGTATAATTCTATCGGTTTTATTTGCAAAGTCTTCATCGTGTGTAACTATAAGTAAAGACAATCCTTGCGCATCACTTAATCGTTTAAAGATGTTAAATACATTTTCTGCATTAGAGCTGTCTAGATTTCCCGTAGGTTCATCACCCATTATAATTGATGGGTTGTTTATTAATGCACGTGCTATAGCAACACGTTGTTTCTCACCTCCAGATATACGAGATGCTCGCTTTTTTGCTAAATGTTCAATATTTAGCATTCTCAATTTCTCTATAGCATCTTGCTCAATTTCTTGGTATGATTTTTCTGCTAACTTCTTGGCAGGAAGCATAACGTTTTCTAATACCGAAAACTCAGATAGTAAATAATGAAACTGAAAAACAAAGCCAATGTGTTTATTTCGCATATATGATAGGTGCTCTCTATCTTGTCCTGTTATAAGTTTGTTGTTTAAATACAGTTCGCCGTCATAGTCTGTATCCATTGTAGAAAGGATGTAGAGAAGTGTAGATTTTCCACAACCAGATTTTCCCATTATGGAAACGAATTCTCCTTTTTTAACCTGAAAGTTAATGTCTTTTAATACATGAAATAGCACAGGTTTTTTAAAGTATTTGTTTATTTGTTTTGCTTCTAATACATTACTCATGCTACTGTCCTCTTATAATTTTTACTGGGTCTATTTTTTTAGCTTTTTTAGATGGTAAATAACCAGCAAGAAATGTTGAAAGCATGGCAAATAAAAAACCGATAATAAAGAATGATGGATTAATGTTTATAGGATAGGTTTCTACTGTTGGTAATGCTTCTGTTTGAAACGGGATAGTAGCAATTACACTTGCCAATACATAACCTATAAGCAAACCTAAAATACCACCAATGAAACCAATAATCATGGCTTGAGCCATAAAGATAAGTTGCACATCTTTACCAGAAAAACCAGTTGCTTTTAATATAGCGATGTCATTCATTTTTTCATAAATAAGCATGTTTAGTATGTTGTAAATGCCAAAACCAGCCACAATAAGTAAAGTAATGGAAACTGCATAAGTTATAAGGTTTCTAATGCTGGTTCCGGTCTCAAATTGTGCATTAGCTGTTTTAATATCTATTGCGGTTAGATTAAATTGTTGTTCGATTTTTTTAGAGAGAGGTACTGCCTGTTCTATATCATAAAGCTTTACATTAATGTCTGTAATATAGTTATTGGCGTTACCTAATATTCGTTGCACAGTTTTAATATTCGTAAAGCTTTGTATAGCATCTAAATCTGCAATACCACTTTGGTAAAAACCAACAATTTTAAGTGGGAATATCCCTCCGTTAATTGGGCTTACTTGCACACGATCTCCGACGTTTAAGGACATTTTTTTTGCGATACCAATTCCCAATAATATGCCATTATCGGTATGGTGTAAATCTTCGGCAGAGCCTTCAATAATATAATCATTCATATTAAAGAATTCAGCCTCATCAATTGGCTTTATGCCAGTTAGATTGCCGCCTAATTCTATAGATCCAGCTATATAAAAAATTTGTGTTTTTATTTGAGGAAGTGCACCACGAACATTTTCATTAGTTTCTAAATAGTTGATAATAGGAAGTGCATTATGAATTTTTTTCTGGCTTAATTTTGGTTTTATAGAATGAACAATATTAAAGCTTTCTTCAGTGACTTCAATCAAAGAAATGGGTTGGTTTTTTGAAGGTTCTATTTCATTATAAATGTGAATATGAGGTGTTTGATTTAAAATTAAATCATCGAGCATGCCATTTAAACCAGTCATAAAGCAGACTAAAGTAATATATGCGCCAATACCAAAAGTTACACCAAGTGCAGCAGTAGATGTTTGCTTAATTTTAGTAAGCAAATGTGTTTTAGCAATGTTTAAAATAACGTTCCAATTAGTCATTCTTCTGGTTTGTAAATAGACGTATATATTGTTATGCCAGAAAGCACTTCTATATATTCCATGTTCTGTAAGCCTGTTTTAATTGTTAACAACCCATTATCAGTTTTTACTTTATTATCGTCTATTAAATAGACCTTTGGAATAGTTAATACACTATCTTTTTGGTCGATAATAATATTGGCTTCTCCAGAGAGTCCTGGGAATAAGATATCTGGTGGGTTTTTAAATACAGCTTCTACCTTAAAGGTTTGGTTTCGTTCATCTTTTTTAGGATATATTTTAGATACTGTTCCTTTAAATACTTTACCCTTGTATGCATCTAATGTGACTATAATATTTTGACTCTTGCTAATTCTAACAATATCAACTTCATCTACCAAGAGTTCTATTATGAATTTTTTAGCGCTACCAATTGAAGCTAGAGGCTCCATGTTGGTAACAAGCTCTCCAGGTTCTTTGTATAATGCATAAATTTTTCCATTTATTTTGCTTTTAACAGTAAAATCTTTAGTTGTTATCAGTGATGTTTGGTAGTTGTTTTGCGCTTGTTTTACAGTAGTCTGTAATTCGTTTTTGGTTCTGTTATATTTACTTCGAAGAAGCTTTAAGTTGTTATTTGTCAGCTCATAATTAAGTTTTTTAGTGTCGTATTGTACTTTTGATCCAATGTTTTGGTTCCATAGACTTTTTTGTCTGAAAAAATTGATAGAATCGTTTTTTAATTTTATTATAGCAGCATCCATTTCATCACTTATACTATTTAAAATTGCTGCACTACCATTAAAATTCTGTTTAGCTAATTCTAAGGAAAGCTTAGAATTTTGCGAGTTAAGTTTTGGTCTATTATTAATAATTTGAATAAGCGCTTGGTCTTTTATAACTAAGTCACCTTCTTCAGCCAAGTTAGCATCCAATATCCCAGAAACAATGGCATATACTTGATATATACTATCTGGTTGAATAGTTGCTGATGCATATACAGATTCTGTAAGATTACGTTTTACAGGATAAATTATATCCTGTTTTTTTGAACAAGAAAACAGCATCAGAGCGATAATTATAAAATGAGATGACTTCATTAATTATTAGTTTAGTTTTACTAAACTCCATTTCCCATTTTCACCTTTTATTGCGACAAGATTATCAGAAATAAGTTTTGATGTGATTTTTGGTGGCATTCTTAAGAATTCTTTATCTATGACAACATTAACTCCAGATGGATTAATGTAATTTTCAATTACTCCATTAGTGTTTATAATCACCTCAAAATATTTGTAGTAAACGATATTTTTACCTAATGCTTCATTTTTACCAACATTTTCCTTAATTAACTCTAAGACAATGGCTTTGCCATTATTAAAATTAGTTGCATTTAAAAATTTAGGTTCGATAATGGTTTTTCCAGAAGTATCGATATAACCAAAGTAAGAAATGCCATTCTTTTTTTGTTCTATTAAACATCTGTCATCGTTAAAAATAGGATAACTGTTTTCATTAGATTTAGTGAGTACTAAATCAGTTCTGTAGTTTATTATAACATCACCTTTGGTGTTAACAAAAGCCCATTGGCCATCTTTTTTAATTGCAGCTAAACCATTATAAAATGGCGATATGAAATCGAGATTCTCAATAGATTGTGCATATCCAAAAAATGGATTTACTGCGAAGACTAAAAATAGGATTAGAACTTTTTTCATGATTTCATCATTTTAATGATTAAAAATCAAAATTAGTGTTCAAGATATTATTGTGAAATGATATTGGTCAGACTAGCGAAATATTTATTTCATTGCAGAACAGAAGTAATAAGATGAAAGCTAAATCTAAAGAGTGATCTGTTTTGAATGCAGAATTTGGGCAACTGAATTAATGCGATTTTAGGATTTCAATGATTTCATTTTTTTGAAGTACTCCAGATTGTCGCCATACTTGTTTGCCATTTTTAAACAATATCATGGTTGGTACACCCAATACTTTATACTTTGCGGCAAATGCCTGATTCTTATCTATATCAACCTTAACAATTTTAACAGCATCTCCGAGCTCACTTTTAACTTCTTCTAGTATCGGAGCGAGCATTTTGCAAGGACCACACCAATTAGCAAAAAAATCGACTAAAACAGGCGTTTCTGAACGTATAATAGTACTGAAGCTACTCTTCATTTTCATTTTTTTTAAATTCGATATAAAGCTTTGCAAGCATAATAAGTTCAGACTTATTTTGACTAGAGAAACTTGCCGCTATTGAGCTAGCAGTTTTTAAAATTAATGAATTGATTTTTTTACTAAAAAATGCTTCGTGTGATCTCTTAAAATTAATAAAACTGTTGTAACAAATTTTGGCATTATACTCATTGTCATTGTGCAACCATTTAAAGGTGTTTAAGATAGTATTGGCTATAAAATCACCTTCAAGGTTTTCTGAAGATATCCATTCATTATTTATAATGTGTTTAAGGGTACTAAACTCTTCGTCTCTTACATGCTTGTCAGTAGCTGCAATGGCGTAAAATAGTTTACCAAGGTTTTGGTAAAATTCTACATCTGTTTTTTGTTTGAGAGTCAAAACCGAACATATTTATAGATAAAAATACATAGTTTTATTTTGTGTTAATATGATATAAATCAGTTTTAAACAAACACGTAAAACTTAACTTTTATAATTAGGTGAAGCACCAGTTTTTGACTAACTTTAATGTTAATTCTTTTGCTTAAAAAGACCAACTATGCTTCAGCAAGATCAAGAAATATTTAACATATTATTAGAAGCAGTTTCTCATGGTGTCATTATTGTTGATAATCATCATCTCATAATGGACGTAAATACTACTACTGAAGCAATATTTGGTTATAAAAAGAGCGAACTATTAAATAGAGAATTAAACCTGCTTATACCTTCAAATTATCATAAAAAGCATGCTAAACACGTAAAGTCCTTTATAAAAGAAGGTAGAAAAAGAAGTATGGGTGATGCCACAGATATTTATGGCTTAAAAAAAACGGGTGATATCATTGACATTGAAGTAGAATTAAACCCATTTTCTATTTATGATAAGACTTATGTAATGGCTCTTATTAAAGATGTTTCAGAAGTAAAAGAGACCAAAAAAAACTTAATGCTAAAAAGTAGTGCGCTTCAGTCTGCTAGTAATGGTATTATAATTACAGATGCTCTAAAACATGATAATCCTGTAATTTATTTTAATACTGCTTTTCAGAAACTTACAGGATATTCGAGTAAAGAAATACTTAATCATAACTGTAGATTTTTGCAAGGTAAGGACACAAACCAAGAATCTTTTAAAACACTTAGAGAAGCCATAAAAAATGGTGAAAGTTGCCAGGTTACAGTACGCAATTATAAAAAAGATGGTTCTTTATTTTGGAATGATTTATACATTATGCCAATAATTAATTTCAAAGGTGTTGTAACTAATTTTATTGGCATTCAAAATGATGTTACACTAAGAAAAAGAGCTGAATCGGAACGAAACCATTTGGCAGCAATTTTTCATGAATCTTTAAATGAAATCTATGTTTTTGATGCCAAAACATTAAAATTTGTAAACGTTAATTATGGTGCTCAAAAAAACATAGGTTACACCTTGGAAGAACTCAAAACCATGACGCCTATTGATATAAAGCCAAATTACGATGATAATACATTTAGAAATAGTCTTGATATTTTACTTAAAAAAAGTGTGGAGAAGTTAGAGTTTGAAACAGTTCACCTAAGAAAAGATGGTACTACCTATCCTGTAGAGGTTCATTTGCAGCTCTCTAGCCTTGGTGATAAAGATGTTTTTATAGCTATTATTTTAGATATTACAGAACGCAAAAATTATACAGAAAGGCTCGAAAAAAAAGTTGAAGAACGTACAGAACAACTTAATGTGGCACTTTCAAAGGAAAAAGAGCTTAATGAGCTTAAAACCAAATTTTTATCTTTAGTGTCTCACGAGTTTAAGACTCCTTTAAGTGGTATTTTAACATCGTCTGTTTTATTAAGTAAATACGAGTTAACACAAGAGCAAGAAAAGCGCAATAAACACATTAAAACAATATCAGATAAAGTACATTACTTAAACAATATATTAAATGATTTTCTATCGCTCGAAAAACTAGAAAAAGGTAAACTAACTTATAAGTTTAATCATTTTAAACTTAGTAAAATTATAGACGAAATTGTTTATAACGCCAATATGCTTTTAAAAGAAGGCCAGTATATAAATTACCCAGATGATATAGATGACCTATCCCTCTACCAAGATGAAAAGATTTTGGAGTTAATACTTACTAATTTGGTTAATAATGCCATTAAGTATTCGCCAAAACAATCTGTTATAGCTATTACTATAAAACAGAACAAAGAAACCACCAAAATACAGGTTAAGGATAATGGGATTGGGATACCAATAAAAGATCAAAAAAGTATTTTTGAGCGGTATTTTAGAGCTGAAAACGTCATCAATACAGAAGGCACAGGTATAGGTTTAAATATCGCAAAAAATCACTTAGAAAACCTAGGTGGTACAATATGTTTTCAGAGTGAAGAGCATAAAGAAACGACATTTACTATAATAATACCTAATACAGCACAACAATGAAAACTATTTTACTAATTGAAGATGATTTAGTTCTGAGAGAGAATACAGCAGAACTTTTAGAGCATTCTCAGTATAAAGTTATTACAGCTTCTAATGGTAAAACTGGTATTGTTATAGCAAAAAAGCAATTACCAGATATTATTGTATGCGATATTATGATGCCAGTTTTAGATGGCTATGATACGCTAACCACTCTATCTAAAAATAAAAACACAAAGCACATTCCGTTTATTTTTTTATCTGCAAAAACAGAACATAAAGATGTAAGAAAAGGAATGAATATGGGAGCCGACGATTACATAACAAAACCCTTTAGCGAGGAAGAACTTATTAGCGCTATTGAGAGTCGTCTCGCAAAAGCTGCTATTCTAAAAGATTTAAATACCAAATTTAAAATCTCTACAAAAGAAATTGACAAAAATGAAATTAATACACTTAACGATTTAAAAAACTTTTTTGATGATAATGGTACCATTTTTTCCTTTGAAAAAGATACAGTTATTTATCGTGAAGAGGATCACTCAAATTATATTTACCTTATAAATAAAGGTACTGTAAAATGTTACCAAATAGATGAACAAGGCAAAGAATTGGTAACTGCTTTGTATAAAGAAGATGATTTGTTTGGCTACACTTCATTTACTAATAATCTGCCACATAAAGAAACAGCCACAGCTATTGATAATGTTAAATTAGTAGGTGTTTCTACGATACAGTTTAATCGAATATTAAATGATAACCCTAAGGTAGCTTTAGAACTGATACAATTATTAACGGCTGATCTTTTAGGAATAAAATCTCAATTATTAGAGATGGCTTACGCCTCTGTAAATAAAAAAACTGCAGCGACCATTTTAAAATTTGCCGAAAAAATAAATCGTAAGCCAGAAGACCCTATTAAAATATCTCGAAGCGATCTAGCAAGTGTTGCTGGTATAGCCACTGAGACTTTAATAAGAGCATTAACCAGTTTTAAAAAACAAGGTATTATAAAGGCCGAAGGTAGAAATATAAGGGTTTTAGACTTAGAAAAATTGAAACAGATGGGTTAACCAAAAATAGTTTTTTTCAAAATGATTAATATCATTTTTAGTTTGACATCTTACCTATAAATTTGTTGTAGTAAAGATATTATCCGATGAAAAATATACTATTACCTACGGATTTTTCAGAAAATTCATGGAATGCTATTAAGTATGCTATTCGTTTTTTCGAAAATATGGAATGCAATTTTTATGTATTGCATGTTAATAGATTAAGCAATTTGGCTGTAAATGATACGGCATTAATTTTGACACAAGATTTAATAGATGAGCGCTATATAAAGCCAGCAAAACAAAAATTGCGTAATATTTTAAAACAAATTTCAAAATTATCCCCAAATCATAAAAACCAAAGATTTTATACCCTTACAGATTATGGGTTTTTTATAGAATCTATACGTAAAAATGTAGATGAAAAAGAAATAGATTGTATAGTGATGGGCACTAAAGGAGCATCAGGATTAGAAAAAATTATCTTAGGTACTAACACAGCAGATATCATTACTAAAGTAAAATGCAATACCTTAGCTGTACCAGAAAATGCAGAATTTGTTACACCTAAAGAAATTGCTTTTCCAACAGATTTTTCATTGTCTCATAACCTACAAGTTTTACTGCCTATTTCTGATATTCTAGAGCGATTTCACTCATCCTTACGAATTGTTCATATTAGTAAAAACAAAATTGACTTAAATAACAATCAACAGAAAAACAAAGAATTATTAGAAGATTATTTCAATAACGATAAGTATAGTTTTCATTATCTAACAAATAAAAAGGTTGAAAACGCTGTTCAGTGTTTTGTAGAAAGTAGAGATATAAATATGATTTGTATGGTGGGAAAAAATCTAAATTATTTTCAACAAATATTATTTCATTCAAAAGTTGAAGAAATAAGTTATCATACAGACGTACCATTTTTGGTATTACACAAAAAAAACAAATATTATGGATAATTCAATTTTCTTAACCAAGTTTTGGGGCTGGTATCTTATTATTTTCTTTTTAATATTAAGCCTTAACCCAAAGCGCATAAAACAAATATTTAATGATTTAAAGGACGAAAAATTTTTAATCATTTTTGCTTTTATGGCCATTATTATTGGGCTGCTTAATATTATATTTCATAATATTTGGGAGCTAAACCATAAACTCATTATTACCCTTTTGGGTTGGTCATCGTTGTTTATGGGTTTAGCCTTATTTATTCTACCAAAGCGAACCGTTTCGTGGATTGAATTTGTTAATATTAAATTCGTTCAAGTTATTTATATGCTTTTATTTTTTGTTGGTATTTATTTACTAAATATGGCCTATGGTATTGTGTTTATTTAACAAGAAAAACCCTTAAATGATATATATCATCGAGGGTCTAGTAATATCTAATTACATTTATATTGTCATTTAATTATGACTAAAGAGAATGAGGGTTTTCTTTAAAAGTGCTATTAATCGAAAAAGAAAGCCAGAATAAAATCTGGCTTTCTTTTTTTAAGAAAAATCAATTTTAATCAAAATATTTTCTAAAACTGATATTCATCATTTTATAGACTGTAATTAGATTGTAAATTAGCATTATAATTAAATGAAACGTTCTTTTCTTTATTGAAAAACTTCAAAATAAAAATCTGTAAAGCATAAGGTTTTATAGATTATAAAGCGTTTGAAGTTATAGTTTAACAGTATAGTTGGTTCTTTTTGTATTTCTTTAGTAATAAATTGATATTGAGAGTTTCTTAGAGTTGAATAATAAAATTGAACGCTTTGCAGAAACAGGAGGTTTAGGCTTCCTGTTTCTTTTAAAACACACAGGTTTTACATTGCAAGATGTAGAGTCTGCACAGAAGCGTTTTAAGTTATAGTTTGGTTAGTTGTTTCTTTTGGTATTTTTTTAGTAATAAATTGATATAGAGAGTTTCTTAAAGCTGAATAATAAAATTGAACGCTTTGCAGAAACAGGAGGTTTAGGCTTCCTGTTTCTTTTAAAACACACAGGTTTTACATTGCAAGATGTAGAGTCTGCACAGAAGCGTTTTAAGTTATAGTTTGGTTAGTTGTTTCTTTTGGTATTTTTTTAGTAATAAATTAATATAGAGAGTTTCTTAAAGCTGAATAATAAAATTGAACGCCTTGCAGAAACAGGAGGTTTAGGCTTCCTGTTTTTTAATTCATAAAATTTAAAACATAATATTCTGGTAAATCATAGATTTAAGCTCTTTTGGAAGCTCACTTCTTAGGTCTTCTAATTCGCCTAAAGAAATATATTTGCGCAATACAATAAATGTGGTATCTATATAGTTTGTGGCAATATCATCTGATTCAAAATCATTGATAGAAGTAACACCATCATAGGCTCTTACGACATCTATAAATTCAGTCATGTTTTTAATTTTTGCTTTTTTATGAAGTGTCCATCCATTAACATAAACGGCTTTTAAAAACATTGGGAATTGTGCAATGAGTTGCAAGGACTCTTGTGTAGAAACCACATCGCGTAATCCATGAAGAATGGATGATAATATACGACCAGCTTTATCTGTATCGTCAGAAAGATTTAGTGCTTTACTATACTCTTTTAGGAAAGTGTTTGCTTCGGTTGCGAACTTATTAAAATTTAGTGCCATGATTTTTATCTTTATATATATCTATAAAGATGCTAACTACTTGTATAAACTGAAATGATATATATCAGTGAGGGATGAAATCTGCTTTTCTAATTGTTGGTTTATACATTTTCGACGCCAAAAAATATTACAAAATTAAATTGACAATGCAATTTTTAAGACCATAAACCTTCCTGAAACGACAACAGTTAATACTATTTCTGCTATTCTTAAAATAGCATAGAGACATAAGAAATAGCCTAGAAACATAAGCTTAAAGATATAGCTATTTATTGTTGCCAGAGGTAAAGTACACTAGGTTCTACAAAAGTGAGGATTGCATAGTAGTATCAATTGTAATTAGCATTTCAACATGACATATATCATTGTAATACTGGTATATAAGCTATAATTTTAAAATTCAATACTAATGCAACAGCCATGAAAAACATACTCATACCTACCGATTTTTCTAAAAATGCAATGAACGCTATCAACTTTGCTTTAGAGTTTTTTAAATATGAAAAAACAGTATTCTACTTTATGCATGCTTATCAGAACGAATTCTATGATCATGAAGAGTTAGTTTCACGCAAAGTCTTTGATGATATTTTAAATAATGTAAGAAACGAATCGCAACAAAATTTAGCAAAGCTATTAAAGAAAGTTAAAGGAAAAGCGCCGAATCCTAGATTTACCTACCACACTATTTCATCCTATAATACGCTGGTAGAAGAGGCTAATTCTATTGTAGATAGATACAATATAGACTTAATTGTAATGGGTACTAAAGGCAAATCAAACGAGCAGCATATCGTATTTGGAAGTCGAACATTTCAGGTGTTAAAATATGTACAATGTCCTGTACTCGCCATACCATCTAATTATACCAATACACAACCTAAACATATTTTATTTCCTACCAATTATTTAATGCCTTACAAACGCAGAGAGTTAAAATTATTATCAGATATAGCAAAACCATACAGAAGTGTAATAGACGTATTATATGTTTCTAAAAGCAACAAATTGTCCATAAGACAAGAAGATAATAAGTGCTTTATTAAAGATATTTTATGTGTTAACAAAGTGAATTTTTACATCGAGGACAGTAAAAAAATAGCAGAAACTGTAAAAAACTATATAAGTAAAAATAAAATAGACATTATTGCTATGGTTAATACTCAACATTCATTTTTAGAAGATATGTTATTCCCCTCTACAATAGATAGAGTAAGTCTAGGGTTAGAAATACCTTTATTAGCAATGCAAAATGCAACACGTAATTGAACAAAACAAAAATAAACGCTATGAGACATATTCTTTTACCAACAGATTTTTCCGATAATTCTTGGAATGCTATCAAATACGCTATCAAACTCTTTAAAGACCAAGCGTGTGTTTTTCATTTGTTAAACACCTATACGCCTGTAATTTACAATGTAGAGTATGTTTTAGGATATCCTGCGCAATTTGGTTTGGGTGATGTTATGAGGGATACTTCTCAAGAAAATCTAAAGGAATTGGTAGCTAAGATCACTGAGGAGTTTCCTGATAATTCTAAACATAAATTTGAAACTCTATCACGGTTTGATACTTTAATTTCTGGCATAAAAGAATTTATGAACAAGCATACGACGCATGTCATAGTAATGGGAACTAAAGGAGCCACAGGAGCAAAAGAAATATTATTTGGTTCTAATACTGTACACGTGTTTAAAGAAATAAAATGTCCGGTTTTGGCAATTCCGTCAAATTTTGAATTTGAAAATCCTCACGAGATATTGTTTCCTACAGACCTAGAAGTCAGTTACAGAGACACTCAACTTAATTTGCTGAAAGAGATAGCGATATCACATAACTCTAGAGTTAATGCAATGCACGTATCAACAGGTTATGAATTTACAGAGGCAAAAACCAACAACAAACTAGAATTAGAATCTATATTTAAAAACATATCATTTTTATTTCATGAGATAAAGAGTATGGATGTAACAGAAGCCATTAATGAATTTCAGATTAAATCAAAAATTAATTTGCTGGTAATGATTAATAATAAACACTCTTTTTTTGAGAACCTATTTTTTCAATCTAAACTCAAACAAATAGGATTTCATTTAACTATTCCGTTTCTCGTAATACCATCAGACCAAAAAAAACAATTATGAAACACTCTATTTTAATACCAACGGATTTTTCAGATAATGCATGGAATGCCATAGTGTATGCCTTGAGGTTATATGCAAATGAAGAGTGTGCGTTTTATTTTTTGCACTCTTGGGCTGTAAAATCTACTATGAAGTCTTATATAACAACGCATTATATGGATGATTTAAAAGAGGATTCATTAAAAGAATTAGCCGAGTTAAAGGACATGGCAGAAAATGCAAATATCAATGCTAATCACAGTTTTGAAATTATTTTAGTTAAGGGTAAATTGAAAACTGCTATTGAATCTACTGTAAAAAAACATAATATAGATCTTGTTGTTATGGGTACAAAAGGGGCAACTGGTGCAAAAGAAATTTTCTTTGGAAGTAATACCGTAGATATAATTAAAAAATTGATGTTATGCCCAATACTTGTTGTTCCAGAAGAGTTTGATTTTGTAGAGCCTAAACACGTTGCTTTTCCAACAGATTTTAATAGGTTTTATGGAGAGGAATTATTGCCAATAAAACGATTATCGGAATTATATGACTCTAAAATTAGAATTGTTCATATTTCAGAAAAGAATAATCTCACAAAAATACAAGACTATAATTTCGCCATGCTACAAGTCTATTTAGAAAACCATCCACATAGTTTTCATTGGATGCCAGATTATGCGAAAAAGACACAAGAAATCAATGATTTTAATGAAGAGCTCGATATAGACATTCTTGCAATGATAAATTATAAGCATAGCTTTATTGAAAAGATAGTTAACGAACCCGTTGTAAACAAGATTGGATTTCATTCAAAAATTCCATTTTTAGTTATTCCGTGTTCAATCTGATATATATCATTTCTACAAGAGGTTTTGTGCATTAATTTTAGCTAAACAAGTTAAATGCCAATGTGATGAGACATAAAATTTTACTTCCTACAGACTTTTCAAAAAATTCAATGAGAGCTATTAATTATGCTCGAGAATTATATAAAAATGAGCATTGCGATTTTTATTTGCTAAATGTGTTTTCTGCCACAAGTAACATTTTAGAAAGACTACTAAATATGGAACCTGGAAGCGAATTGTACGAAACTGCAAAACTCAATTCAGAAAATGGTTTAGCAAAAGTGTATGATATGATAGCAATGAGCGATTCTGAAAATTCAAAGCATCATTTTGATGTGATTTCACAATTTAACAATGTCATTGAAGCTATAAAAAACATCGTAGATCAAAAGGATATTGAAATGATTGTAATGGGAACCAAAGGTGAAACACATACTAGAGCAACCGCCTTTGGGAGCACAGCTATATATGTTATGGAAAAAGTACGTAATTGCCCTGTATTAGTTGTACCTAAAAATGCGGAAATTGAAATGCCAAAAGAGATTGTTTTTCCTACGAGTTATAAAACACATTACAAAAGAAGAGAGCTCATCTATCTTACAGATATTGCTAAAAAATGTGAAGCAACAATTATAATACTTTATGTTAAAGAAGCTGATGAATTAGATAAAAATCAAAAAGAAAATAAAAAGTTACTCGAAGAAATATTGCAAGGTACAAACTATGAATTTCACTCCTTATCTCATAATTCTGTTATAACTGCCGTTAACATTTTTGTAGAAAGTAGAGATAGTGATATGGTAGCATTTATAAATAAAAAGCATACTTTTTTTGGTAGCATACTTACTAATGCTATGGTTAAGGAAATCTCATTTCACTTAAAAGTTCCAATATTAGCAATGCACGATTTAAGAAATTAAATAAAAGGTTTAAAATAACAAGATTCCCATTCTTATGGGAATGAAAAAATAAATTTTCAATGAAACAAACAGGAATATGGTTAGATAAGGAAAAAGCTTATATAGTGAGCATAGACAATGAAAATGAAACGTTTGAAACCGTTTTGTCTAACATAGAGCACTTTAATGCTCATGGTGGTTCTGGCACAAAATTAAAAGGTGGTCCACAAGACGTTGTGCAAGACAGTAAATATTTAGAACGCGAAAAACAACAATTAAAACAATATTTTAAAACTATCGCTTCTCATATTAATGATACAAATGCTTTGGTGATTTTTGGGCCAGCCGATACTAATGAGAAATTTGGTAAAGTGCTGCATAAAAATTATAAAAGCTTAAGTACAAAAATAAAAGGTATAGAAAAGGCTGATAGCATGTCAGTTAATCAAGTAAAAGCTTTGGTAAGAGACTTCTTTAAGTCCAATTAAATTTTTGTCAGTTAAATAAATAAATATCAATGAAAAATGAGAGTTTTGATATTATAAAATCATCAGGTGAAAAAGTTAAATTTTCATTAGAGAAAC
The DNA here is from genome assembly GCF_963975125.1 of uncultured Winogradskyella sp. Lineage (GTDB taxonomy): Bacteria > Bacteroidota > Bacteroidia > Flavobacteriales > Flavobacteriaceae > Winogradskyella. The sequence goes on from NZ_CAXBGB010000033.1 coordinate 26,527, forward strand.
TCCGTACATCATTAAATAGAACAGGAGCAGAGAAGCAGATTGTAGATCAAATTCTCGATAAGGTTCGCGATGAGTTATATCAGGGTATATCTACAAAAGAAATATATAATAGAGCCTTTTCGGTACTTAAAAAGAAGAAAAGTTATTTAGCTTCTAAATACAAACTTAAAAAAGCTATTTATGAGTTAGGTCCAACCGGTTTTCCGTTTGAACGTTTTGTAAGTGCTATTTTAAATTATTCGGGCTATAAAACTCAAGTTGGTGAAGTTGTACAAGGTCAATGTGTTACACACGAGATTGATGTTATTGCACATAAGCAAAATGAAACCACAATCATAGAATGTAAGTTTCATGGTGAACAAGGCCTTAACTGTAATGTAAAAATTCCACTATATATAAATTCGAGATACCAAGACGTAAAAACATATTGGAATGCAAACCCAAAAAATGGCACGATACTAACAAAAGGTTGGTTGGTTACAAACACAAGGTTTACAAAAGATGCTTTACAATATGGTAAATGTTGTGGGCTATATTTATTGAGTTGGGATTATCCTATAAATGATGGTTTAAAAGATAGAATAGATAGGTTAGGTTTATATCCTATAACTGTATCAACGTTACTCACAAACAGAGAAAAACAGTTTTTACTCAGTAGAGATGTGGTGCTTTGCAGAGAATTATTACACGATAAATTTTATTTAGATCATCTTGGTGTTTCAGACATTCGAAAGGAAAAAATATTAAACGAAATATCGCAATTGTGCACTATTGAAAATCATTGAAAATGGAAAATTTTGCAAAATTTAATTTCTTGGCAGCTTCTGAGTTTGTACAGGATTTATATTTCTCATTGAAACATCATAATCTATTATTTAGTTGATTGTGGTATGTTTCAAGGTCTATAAGAAATAAGAGAAATAAATTGGAGAAATCTTCCTGTAGAGACTGGTTGAATTGTATTAAAAATATTCTTAATACAGTACACATAGTTTATGGTTAATATACTACGTTAGATACATTTAGAGTAAAAATACAAGATGCTTATAAGTGTATAGTGACCATCCCAAAACGAACTGATGTAGATAAAGTTGTCATTTAGGTTGCTTAAAATATGAGTAATCAAACTGATGAATATCATTTCGTAAAAGGCTCTTCATAATTAACTTAGTGTCATTAAATTTAGTTTAACTCATAAATCTATAAATTATGTCACTTATTAAAATTAACAACCGAAACAGATTATTCCCATCATGGAATAACGACAGCTTAAAAAGTTTTTTAAGCAGCGACGATTTCTTTAACAATGATTTTTTTGAAGAAGATAGTTTAATGCCAGCAATGAATGTTAAAGAACATGATGATGAATTCGAAATTGAATTTGCTGCTCCAGGTTTTTCAAATAAAGACTTTGAAGTAACCATCGATGATAATATACTTAATGTTTGTGGTGAGAAAAAGACTGAGTTAGAGGAAAAGGAAGAAGACTATACACGTAAAGAGTTTAGTTATAATTCTTTTAAAAGATCTCTAAGCTTACCAAAAACAGTTAATGCAGACCAAAATGTTAAGGCTACCTACAAAAATGGTATTTTAAAATTGAATCTTCAAAAGAAAGAAGAAGCTAAGGAACAGCCTAAAAAAATAATTGAAGTTTTATAAGAATTTATAAAGCAGAAGGCAATTATAGAAAATGCCTTCTGCTTTTTTAAAATATAATATAATGGAAACAATACAAACACACGCTCGTTATGTAGAATGGTTAAGTGTAGAAGAAATGCATAAAGGATCTAAAGAATGGCTATCTCAATTAGAATTTGTAAAAGATGAACACTTATTTTTTGAAGACCTTATAAAATCGTACACACTACAACTTATTAAGCCAGAAAAATTTGCGCATAATAAAGAAATTATTGATGCAATAAACAGGTCTCAAAAACGCAACAATTTTTTAATAGAGGCGGTAAAGGTTCATAAAAATGAGCTTCAAATTATGGTTGATGGAATAGATCAACCTAAAGAAGAGGAGGCTTATAAAAAAGAACATAAAGGTTTAATAATTAAAATTAATGAGTTTCTTAAGCATTACAGATCTTTAAAAATACAACTATTCGATATTGTAAAAAGAATAAAAAAAGAAGAGAAAATAAAACTCTTAATCGATCGAAGATAAAAAATTAAAACAATTATGAAGCGATTATTTATAGTCATCGTAGTATTTTCATTAGTAAGTTGTAATTCAACTCAACTTATAGAAAGCTGGAAAAATCCTGAAATAACGACCTACTCACCATCTAAAGTTTTAGTCGTTGGCTTAACTTCTAATATTGATGCAAGACAAAAATTTGAAAACAAACTTAGAAATGAATTAGAAATGCGAGGTGCTGAAGCGGTCAGCAGTTTAGATATATTTAAAACTGAAAAGATGACAGAGATTGAACTTAAAGAATTAGAAAACAATTTAATTAATAATGGGTTTGATACAGTTTTGTTTTCAAAAGTAATCGGTGTAGAAAATAAAATAGTCTATAAGAATGATTATGATGGATATGACGAAACATATAGAAAGTTTAGCGAAGATTATTTAAGGTATCAAGATGTGTTCTATAACCCAGAGTATTATTCTGAGTTTACAATTTATCATGCAGAAACAAGTATGTATTGTATTTGCCCATTAAAAGATAGAGAACTCATCTGGAAAGGATATATAGACATTGTAGATCCAGAATCTGTAGATGAAACAATCAATAATTATGCAAATATAGTTATTGCTGTTTTAGAAGAATTACAATTGGTTAATCCAAAAACTTTACTAGAAGAAAAGCTTACAGAAGATATAACAATCAAATAATCAAATATAATGAGGGTATTTAATAACCTATTTATAGTCTTTATGGTTTTTAATTGCTCATCTACGAAGTTAACTGACAGTTGGAGAAATCCAGATTACAACACGTTTAAACCTAAAAATATTTTAGTAATTGGTGTAGTGCAAGATTTAGAGGCGCGTAAAGTATTTGAATTTCAACTCAAAAACGAATTAAATAAGAGACGAGTTAACGCTTTGCAAAGCACAGTGGTTTTTGAGGAATCATTTCAAGATTCTCAACAAACCGAAATCGAAATAGATGCTCAGGTAAATAAATTATTAAAGGCTGGTTACGATTCTGTTTTGGTATCTCTAGTTAAAGGTATAGGTAAGAATGACTCTTACAGCGGAAAATGTTCTAGGAAATGGAAGAACTTACTTTTCAAGCAACTACCCTAATCCATTTGAGAGAGAAACGACAATTGATTTATTTATAGAGAACAATGTGAAAGAAGCTAAAATAGTAATTTATGATTCTAATGGTTCGACAATAACAAAATATGATATAAAGCAAAGAAACATAGAAACTAAATTAACAATACCTAAAAACAATCTTGAATCAGGTGTTTATTTCTATACACTTATAGCTGATGATATTGTAATTGGAACAAAAAAAATGATTGTTAGATAATTTTCATAAACGCACACAAAATAAAAGAGGATGTTCATCCTCTTTTATTTTATTTTAACTTTATTATTTTATATTATTGTGAAAGCAATTATTTAAAATGGACATCATATACTCTTTAATTTATAATCCTCGTATAAATTGGTTACTAAGAAATATTAACTATATTTTATCACCTATACTACCTAAAAAAATTAAAATTCACCCATCAGGTGTTTTAAACGTAAACATAGGCCATAATAAAACAATAAAACTAAAGGCAAATCAAACAAGTTATGTTACTCGCGAGTTATTTTGGAAAGGGAGCAAAAATTATGAGTATACACCAATTTTTATAAGTCTGGTAAAAAAAATTGACACTTTCTTTGACATAGGCTCTAGTATTGGATATTACAGTATTTTGGGTGCTAAAGTAAATGATAAACTAAATGTAGAGGCGTTTGAACCTTCTATTGGTTCAATGGTTTATCTTTCGGAAAATGTAAAAATAAACAATTTTGATTCGAGAATAAATGTCAACGTTTTAGCACTATCAGACCACAAAGGAAAAATTGATTTCTATGAAATTCGCAATAATAAATATCCAACAATTTATAATCTATCTGGAGAACATAACATTGGAACAAAACCTCACTTAAAATCCTTGAAAACAAAAATTGATTCGGACACATTAGACCATTTTGTTGAACAAAAAAAGATTGAAAAATTAGATTTAATTAAAGTTGATACGGAGGGTTGTGAACATCTTATTTTGAGAAAAGCGTCAAAAACAATAAAAAAATTTAGACCGATAATAATATGTGAATTATTATATGATAGAATCGAGAAAGAGATAGAAGAAATTATGTTAACTCATAATTACGAATTTTACAATCATACAGATAATGGGCTTAAAAAAACAAACTCATTACAACGTGATTATGATAACGGAATTAGAAACTGCTTTTTTGTTCATCCCTCGAAAAAGAACTTAATTGAAGAATTTATAGTTGAATAAAATACGTTGCCTAACAATGTATATAAAAAATAGCAGTTAAGGGCTTAGACAAAGTTTAGTTTTTTTTCTGCTCTTTTTGTTTTAATCCGAAAATATATTACCTATTTATCTGCTACTTTTCATATACGGAGACGATGTATTCATAAGTTTATGAGTGAAATATGAGTAAAGGAACTATAATTTTATTA
>NZ_CAXBGB010000034.1:0-30019 GCF_963975125.1 uncultured Winogradskyella sp.
AAGCATACATCTTTGCTACCGCATAAGGCGAACGCGGATAAAATGGTGTGGTCTCAGATTGAGGTACTTCTTGCACTTTACCATACAACTCGGATGTTGATGCCTGATAAATTCGTGTTTTTTGCTCTAAACCTAGTAAACGAACAGCATCTAAAATACGTAACGTCCCTAAACCATCTGCATCACCTGTGTATTCTGGTATTTCGAACGATACAGCAACATGGCTCATCGCTGCTAAGTTATAGATTTCGTCGGGTTGAGTTTCTTTTATTAAACGTATGAGATTGGTACTATCCGTCATATCTCCATAATGCAAAAAGAAATTTTTATGATCTACATGCGGATCTTGGTAGAGGTGGTCAATTCTATCTGTATTAAATAATGAAGAACGCCGTTTTAAGCCATGTACTATATAGCCCTTCTTTAATAAAAATTCGCTGAGATAGGCACCATCTTGCCCTGTAACTCCTGTAATAAATGCAACTTTACCCATAAAATGATACTAAGCTCATCTAAAGTGAGCCAAAATTAGATTAACTATTACAAATCTAAAACATTTCCAAGACTATAAAACCGTATTGTACTTTTTAAATTTAAAAACAAGTGTCTTAACCTATTTTAAAATTTGATTAAATTTGGTCAATTCGAGTTCATTTTATGCTAGTTCCACAACGGGTAAAATTAGTATTGAGAACAAAAATTTTATTTTTATAAAATAGATTCCCGAAAATTTTGCTAAGCATGATAACGTTTAATTTTTTATCAAAAATCACTCAAATTATGGTATTCAACATTTCTTTAACATCAAATACACAACGGTTTATCTAAATATATATTAATAGTTTGTTAATAACTAATTCTATTAACCGTTGTTATGTTTTATTATATTTGTGATAATTTCTATTATATACTTAACTTATTTTTAAATATTTAACGTTAAAAAACATTTAATTTCGCTTTTTTGAACAAATATGTAATACGACTCATACAAAATAGAACTATTACGTTTTCGTGAATTATAAAGCTTAAAAACAGCATACATATATGAAGAATTTTTACATTTTTTTAGTTGCAATTTTAGTAACTGGTTTAGGGTTTGGGCAGACAAGTTCTGATGCTTGGATAAATGAAATCCATTATGATGATGGAGGCGGTGACATAAATGAAGCCGTGGAGATCGTTATTGCAGATGTTGCTACCTATCCATTAATAAATTGGACAGTAGTACTTTACAATGGTAGTAATGGAGCTTCTTATGGCACAATTGATTATAGTACTGGTGCAACAACCAGCACCGATTCTGGGTACACTATTGTGTGGAAAATAGTACCGAGTAGTATGCAAAATGGTGCGCCAGATGGCTTAGCCTTAGTGTACAATGGTTCAACAGTCGTTCAATTTTTATCATACGAAGGCAGTTTTACGGCTACCAATGGAATTGCTATCGGTCAAACTTCAACCGATATTGGCGTTAACGAAACTAATTCAACACCTGTTGGTCAGTCACTACAATTAAATGGCACAGGTACAGTTTATAGTGATTTTGCTTGGCAAGCTCCGGCAACGGCAACGGCTGGCAATATAAATACAGGGCAGATATTTGGAGCTGGTACTGATACCTCTGTTGAATTTTTTGGTACACCTGTGTCTGTCTCTGAAGGTGTAAGCACTACAGACTTAACCTTTTCAATAACTAATCCGGATGTGATTAATGCAACATCTTTTAATGTAGCTTTAACAGGTGGTGATGGTGATGCCTCAGATATTAATAATTACACAACACAACTTGTAACATTCCCTGCAAATACATCTGCCAACCAGACGCTAACCATAACGGTTACCGATGATATGGTCTTTGAAGGTGATGAAACATTAACATTTACAATTCAGAACGTAACTGGCGGAAATAATGCCGCTTCTGGCAGTAATAGTGCATTTGTTTTAACCATTACTGAAAATGATGTTGCACCACCTCAAGCACCAGTATGGTCCGAGCCTTTTAATAACAACTCACAATACGCTGTTACTATTGGAGGAGAAGGTAATGATGGTAGTCAAGATTATTTTCAAATAACTGATGGAGTTAATATTAGTGAGTCTTACTTGGGTGGCAATGGAACGTTCTTTGCTTGCCAAGATATTGATGATGGCGGCTGGGTAGGTAGTGCTTCACCTAGTCAATTAACGTGGACAGGAATTAATATCGGTGCTTTTTCTAACCTTGATTTTAAAGGCTCTTTTGCTTCTATTGGCGGAGGTATAGATGCTGCAGACTTTGTTTTAATTGAGTATCAAATTGATTCTGGTGGGTGGCAAGACCTATTAGCCTTTAAAAACGATGGCACTACAAGTAACACTAATTTTTTAGAAGACACTGATTTCATTGGCCCTGGAGATGGTACTTTATTAACAAGTACTTTTAATGAGTTTGAAAAATCAATCGGATCTACTGGAACATTATTAGATTTAAGAATAACCGTTTCATTGAATTCAGGTGGTGAAGAAATTGCATTTGATGATTTTAAGATAGAAGGCGTGTATAATGGTCTCACATATATTGATGGTGCATGGTCTCCATCTGCTCCCGACGGCTCAACTGGTTCTGATAATGCCCTAATTGTAAGTGGCGAATATACTTTAGCTGCAAGTGTAAGCCTTAATAATGTTTTTGTAAACCCAGGAGCTGCTGTTAATATTCCGTCTAGCTATACTTTAACTGCATCTTCATTAAACTTAGAATCTAATTCTGGTCTTTATTCTAGTCTTATTTTAGACGGCAGTTTAGCAGGAGCCATTGTTGACAATGTTACTTATCGTCGTTTTGTAAATAATCATAATATTGCACTACCTGGAGGTAACGATCTTATAGCATCACCTCTAACCGGATTAACATTTTTCGATTTTGCTGGTAGCGATCCAGAAAACAGTAATCTATATAATAATCCTACACCACCTAATGATGACCAAATAGAATATTTATTTGGCCCTTTTGACAATGGCAATAGTGATATGTATTTACTTTACTCAATTGGTCTTGATGGCCCATTTGGCAGCCCAGACCAAAATAACTTGAATTATGATAATGATAAACCATTGACAACAGGAAAAGGTTTTAGAGCTGCAACAAATAGTCTTAACGGAACTACCTTAACATTTAGAGGAGGTGTTAATACTGGTAGTGTGACTACTACAGATTTTGATGCACTTGGTAATGACCCTATTGATAAATGGAATTTGGTAGGGAATCCGTATCCAAGTTATATGGATGCTCAATTATTTCTTACTGAAAACGGAGGAGCTATTGACCAAACAGTTCTAAATCCTAACTTTAACGCTATCTATGGCTATAACGATAATACCGATGGCACTACTAGTCGTAAATGGACAATTATTAACAGTATACAAAACACCAACATTGACATTGCGCCTGGACAAGGTTTCTTTGTGGCTTCAAATAATACTGGACAATTAAACTTTACACCTGCTATGAGGCTTTCTAGTGGAGGTGATGATTTTATTCAAGGAAGAGGTGCCAATTCTGTTTTCCATGCAACTTTAAAACTATCTAAATCTAATGATAGTTTTAATACCGATTTTTACTTTACTAATGATGCAACACAAGGTTTAAATCCTGGATATGATGCTGGTATGTATGGCGGTAGTGCTACACCATTTTCTTTATATTCTCATCTAGTACAAGATAATCAAGGAATTCCTTTTGCTATACAAGCTTTGGGTGAAACCGATTATAATAATGTTACAATCGCACTTGGTGTTAATGCAGCACAAGGTGAACAGATTACTTTCAGTATTTCTGAAACGACATTACCAACAACTGTAAATGTGTATTTAGATGATACTGTTTTAAGTACCAGCACACTATTAAACTCTGGCGACTATCTCTTAACACCTACCTCTGCCCTTAGTGGAAGTGGACGCTTCTTCTTGCGTTTTGCCGAGAGTGCATTATCCATATCGCAAAACAACTTAAACAACTTAAATATATATGCCAGCCAAATTGATAGAACTGTGGTTATTACCGGACAATTATTAGAAACAACAACAGCAAATGTTTATGACCTACAAGGAAGGTTAGTAACTTCTAGGTTATTAAATTCTGACTCGATATCTCAGAGCATAGATGTAAGTTCGCTTCAATCTGGTATTTATATTGTACAATTATCTAACGATACGTATCACAAAACTAAAAAGGTAATTATATATTAAATTCAAATTTAAAAAAAATGAAAGAGTGCTTTTTTAATGATAATTATCTCTTTTACTAAAATAGAAATCCATTAAAAGTCACAATTTATTAACACGCAAACGTTTTCGCTTTTTTAATAAACCAAAATTAGAGTTATATTCCCTTATCTTTAACTTAAATGATTTTTAGCATGATAAATAAATACCTACTAGTAATTACATTATGTTTCTCCTTATTATTTACAAATAATGGGTTTTCGCAAATTAGTTACACTGGAAATGGAAATAGTGGATTTGGAGGTCCAATTGGTGGTGCCTCAATGAGTATTGATGATAATGGCACTACAATAACCTTTACGTTCACAAAAGGAGTTGGTGGTTTTAATGATTCCATGGTAATGTATATTGCCAATGGTGAGAATGGAAGAACTCTTATTGACACTAATGTTAATGATACAGCAGATCCTAATAGAAGAGCAATATCAAACACGAACTCTGCAAACCTAAGTTTCCCTACTGGTTTTGAAGCTACACATGCCATTGCCATAAACACAGGTTTTGGTGGTTTATGGGAAATTCCTACAACAGGCTCTGTTGGTTCTAATGGGTTAAATTTTATTAGCGGAATTGGTACACCTGCATCTGCTGGAGCTGCCTCTTTTACTTTTAGTTTTGACTGGTCGCAAATTGGACTCACCAATTTAAACAAATTTGATTTTGTTATTACTTATGGCAATCCAAATGATGGAGGATCTAACATGTTTTCATCTAATGAGGCTTTTGGAGATGGTATTAGCGTTGTAAATCCTGGATTTGATGCGATGACCTACACAAGTTATAAAAGCTACCCAAATACTTGGACAGGAGTCACTAGTACTGATTTTAATATCGCCTCTAATTGGTCTGAAGGATTACCTAATGGAAATCATGCTGTTTTTATTCCTAATACGACTAATCAACCCATTTCAAGCACAGCCATTACAGTTAAAAGAGTTGTTATTAATCCTGGTGCTTCTCTAACTGCTGAGAGTTCTCTAACAGCCGATGTTACTTTAAAATCTATTTCAAATTCGTATTCTAGTTTAATAGTGGACGGAAGCGTAACTGGTACTGTAAACTATATGAGGCAAGTTAATACTGCAGCAAGCCCAGGAATTTCTACAACAGCTAATGATTTAATTAGTCCGCCATTATCTGGTATGACATTTGGAAGTTTAAGAGCAGCGAATAGTAATATTCTTTCTGGTACTATTGATAGTGGTCCTACACTTTATCTTTTTGGCCCATTTGATAATAGTAGTGTTAATGATTATGTAAACTACGAAGAAACTACAGATGATGCTGTTTCAATTGTATCTGGCACTGGTTATCGTACAGGTTCTACTGATGGAGGTAGCTACACATTTACAGGTAGTGTTGAGCAAGGTATAATAAACAAAGGCATTACAATACCTGCTAGTGGCAGTAAATGGAACTTAATAGGAAACCCTTATCCTTCTTATATTACTCTGTCTGAATTTTTGAGTATAAACAATGGTCAGTTTAATACAAGTAGTGCTGGTATCTACGGCTACGATGGTACAGCTTCAAATGGCTGGACAATTTGGAATCTGGCATTCGATTTAGCAAATCCAGGTACTTTAATCACACCAGGTCAAGGATTTTTTGTAGCCTCTAAAGAACTTGTTGGCTCTGTTGCATTTAATCCAAATATGAGAACAATAGGAACAACTGATGATTTTGTAACTACACGCTCAACTTCTTCGGTTACTACTATTAAATTAGAAATGACTTCCGCTACAAATAATTTTAATACCGATATTTATTTTACAGAATTCTCTACTTTAGGTCTAGATCCAGGCTATGATACTAGTTTATTTGGAGGTACAGCACCTGCATTTTCAATTTATTCTCATCTAGTAGAAAATAATAATGGTTTACCTTTTGCGATACAAGCCTTAGGTGAAACTGATTATGAAAATACTACTATTGCATTAGGTACTAACGCCAATGAAGGAGAACAGCTAACATTTAGTATTAGCGAATCGACTTTACCAAATACGGTTAATGTTTATTTAGACGACACGGTTGCCAATACATCTACAATGTTAACCTCTAGCAATTATATTTTAACACCTACCTCTAATCTTAGTGGTACTGGTCGTTTTTACTTGCGTTTTTCTAGTAATGCCTTATCTATTTCGCAAAATACCTTAGAAAACCTAAACATCTTTACCAACCAAACAGAGAAAACAATTGTTATTAGTGGCCAGCTTCTTAGTGATACTGCAGCAAATATTTATGATATACAAGGTCGTCTTGTAAAGACAGCGGAATTAAAAGCATTTAAAACAAGCCATTCTATTAATATAAATAACTTAAGTACAGGTGTTTATGTTGTTACATTAAGTAATGACTCGCAAAACAAATCAGAAAAAATAATAATAAAATAAAACCTTTTTAATTAAAATTACGTAAGTTCACAAAGCGTTTATTATTAGTTAATCATAAACTATGATTAACTTTAAGTATAACAAACTCTAAAACTGAATTAAAAATTATTTTTATTACCAAGGTTTTTTTTAATAAATAAAATATTTCACTATTTTTGAATTAAATTTACGGTAAGCGCCATGAAGAAAGAAAACAACACAGATAAAATTACACGTAAAGACGCCATAAAAAAAATGGGGAAATATGCGGCATTAACAGCAGCTGGAACATTTTTAATTTTAAATCCTCTTAAAGCTCAATCTGCATCTCCACCAGATCCAGGAGGGAATCCTTTCGGTTAATTTTCATACATCATTTTGAATAATAGCTTAGCACCAACATATCAACGCTTGTTTGGTGAATATTGGGTATTGTGGTACGAAGCATCTAATAGTTATAGTATTGTTGAACCTGAATTTAAAAGACTTTTAGATAGTTACCTAAAATCTAAAAATAAAAAGATCTTCGTTTCAAAATTAGCACTCGAAGATAAGTTTTCTAACCCAAATACTATTTTAGAAAATATACATACCTATCTTAATAATTGTAATAAGACTATTACTGCAGCATTAGAAAGATTGGATGTTATAGACCTAACAAAACGATCCCTATTAAAACACTATTTAATTAAAGGAAAAACGATTCAAATCTATTATGATTCCGAATTGGTTCTAAATACAATACATCCGGCTTTAGCGCATCACACGATAAAAACAAGTGATAGTGTTCAAATTACTTTCGATATTTATGTAAAAAATGGACAATTACATTTATATAAAAATGAGCAATTAATTTCTTGTGTTCCCAAACACGATTATCACCTTATACAAGGTAAATTTATAATGCAATTGCTCTGCACAATCCATAATAAGAACGAGGCAGATTGGTTAGGAACTTTTCATGGTTCTACTATAACTGATGGCAATACATCAATCCTTTTCGTTGGCGAATCTGGTAAAGGCAAAAGTACATTATGTGCTTTATTAGCTTCTGCTGGTTTTAATTTACTTGCCGATGACGTTTCTCCAATGCTTTCTCAAATAAAAAAAATATTCCATAACCCTTCAGCTATATCAATAAAAGAAGGAGCCTTTAACTTACTACAACCACTTGTAGAAACTTTTGAAGATTTACCAATAGTGCAATTTAACAAGCGTAAAGGTCTTATAAAGTATATGCCATGTAAACATCCAAAAAAAGACTCCTATCCTTGTGATGCTATAATTATAGTTAACTACAAGGACATGTCTAAAACATTACTAGAGCGCGCTTCTATTAAAACACTACTAGAAACACTCATTCCAGATTCTTGGTTATCACCAAACCCAATTCACGCTAAAGAATTTTTAGATTGGTTAGAAACACTGAATATCTACCAATTAACCTATAGTGATACAAAAAGTGTAACTGCAGAATTATCTAAGCTATTTAAACAACTTAATAAAAACTAATAATACCTTATATTTAGTGTTTAATTCTATCATCAATGGGAAATCTTGCCATTACATATCAACATATAGCAAATATCCTAAGTTTTGAAACTTCAAAATCTAAATTAGAGAAAAGCTTAAGTAATACTGCATTCGATTGGGATGCTATCGTGGTTGAAGGAAGCAGACATTTAGTATTACCTGCAATCTATTGTAGATTACAATCAAAACAACTCTTACATACACTGCCCGAAGAATTAAAAACCTATTTGGATAAAATTACTTCAATAAATAGAAATAGAAACAAATCTATATTAAAACAAGTAAATTCTATAGCGCAACTTCTTAATAGGCATCATATAGATCATACCTTTTTAAAAGGTTCGGCTCTAATAGCTGCAGGTTACTACGAAGATTTTGCTGAGCGTATGATTGGTGATATTGATATTTTAGTTGCGCACAATCAATTAGATAGTGCCTATAAAATACTTAAAGACAATGATTATATACCGATAGAACAAACACTTGGTGAACAGTTTTTTGAGCATAAACATTTACCAAGATTAAAACCTAAAGACCACATCTGTGCGGTTGAGATACATAGAAAATTATTTGTTTCGTATAAAGTTGAGGAACTTAAAAATGAGAATATCTTATTGAAAAAACGACAAAAAAACAACATCTCAATTCCTTCACAAACTCATCTTTTAATGCATAATATTCTTAATTATCAAGTAAACGATAAGGGTACTTTATACAATAGTATAAATTTACGTTCTGCTTATGACACAATAGTTTTGCAAAGGGATTATAATACCAAGCCTAATTGGTATAACTACAAAATAATTAAGCGCTATTTTAAATACACAAGTCTCTTTTTTAATGATATAAAAATAACCACCAAAACAAAGTCTAACCTATCAACCTCCTTTTACATCTATAAATTAAATCATACCACGTTTTATAAATCTTGGAACCAACTATTAACGTTTCTCAGTTTTATAAAAATTTTATGTCATCGTCTCTATTTTTTTATGAGAAACAAATCCTATAGAAATTTAATAATTAAAGATCGGAAGCGCATCTACAGACATTTTCTATCTACTATTAATAATTTATAATCTTATTTTATTGTATTTACAATAACTTCTCTTCAATATTTGTTTTGTAATCCATAAAGCTTAACTTTGGTCTCTAAATAAATATTTTTTTTATGAGAAAATTAATTCTAGTATCTGCATTTTTAACGTTTACTTTTAGCTCATTTGCACAAGTAGATGATAAGGAATGGTTTGTAAGTATCGGTGTAAACGCTATTAATAGTATTGGAACTCAATCTCCAATTAACAGCCCTGATGATTGGGCATTTAATCTTCCTATTTCTGCCGCTGTTGAATTAAGTTGGACTTCTGGTTTGTCTATAGAACAATCTATAACATTAAATTCATTTTCTGAAAATGATATGATTGATGGTGCAATTCTAACGAAAGATTATACATACATTTCTTTTGACACCTATGCAAAGTACTATTTTGGAAAGCATATATTCCCTAATGCAGATTGGATTGACTTTTATGCCAATGCAGGTGTAGGTTTTTTCCATATAGAAAACACTAATATTTCTGCCAATTTAGGTGGTGGTGTCTTATTTTGGTTAAATCACAGAAGAACATTTGGCTTAAGAGCACAATCTATAGCAAAATTTGCGTTAAATCCTAAAGATAGTGGGTTTGATAACAATCACTTTCAGGCGCATCTACAAGCCATATTTTTATTATAGAATACCCTTTTCAATATATTAAAAAGGGGTGTCAATTAAATTTGACACCCCTTTTTTTTAATTCTTATAATTAAGTATGCTATTCTTCTTTAAGTAACTTATCAAAATAATTTATCGTATAGCTAAGCCCTTCTCTTAAGTTAACCTTGGGAGTCCAACCATTTAATTCTTTGTTTGCTAAACTTATATCTGGTTGGCGTTGCATAGGATCGTCTTGTGGTAAGGGTAGATATATTATTTTTGAATTAGAACCTGTTAAATCAATAATCTCTTGAGCTAACTCTAGCATCGTAAATTCTATTGGGTTTCCAATGTTTACAGGACCAATAAAACCCTCTCGACTATTCATCATACGATGTGCGCCTTCTACTAAATCATTAATATACTGAAAACTCCTAGTCTGAGTTCCTTCCCCAAAAATTGTAATAGGATCTCCTCTCAGCGCTTGCATAATAAAATTTGAAACTACACGACCATCTTGTGGGTGCATTCTAGGTCCATAAGTATTAAAAATACGTATAATCTTAATATTAACTTGGTTTTGATTATGGTAATCCATAAACAAGGTTTCAGCACAACGCTTTCCTTCGTCATAACAAGACCGTAATCCTATTGGGTTAACATTTCCCCAATAACTCTCTGGCTGTGGGTGTACTGTAGGATCTCCATAAACTTCGCTTGTAGAAGCCTGCAAGATTTTAGCACCAACGCGCTTAGCCAGACCCAACATATTAATAGCTCCCATTACCGAAGTCTTAACCGTTTTAATAGGATTGTACTGATAATGAACTGGAGATGCAGGGCATGCTAGATTATAAATTTCATCAACCTCCACCATATAAGGGTTTGTTATATCATGGCGTACTAATTCAAAATAATGATGATCCATTAAGTGTTCTATATTACGCTTAGAGCCTGTAAAATAATTATCTAAACAGATAACTTCATTTCCTTCTTTTAGTAAACGTTCGCACAGATGTGAACCCACAAACCCAGCTCCACCTGTCACCAATATTCTTTTCATTCATTAATGAATTTTATTAATGCCTAAAAATAAGGCTTTATTTAATAGTCATTAGTATCCTAAGAGCTTAAAATTTAACATCTGTTTCATATAACTATATAGCTCAGGGAATTGAGATTTAAATTCAATTGGAGTCTCAATAAAATTCTCTAGTAACACAGCAAAGAATTCAAAATGATTGGTATATGCATAAGCTCTAAAGTATTTAGAGGTAATTAAATCTTGCCTAATTGTTTCATGCTTATGTAAATAATTGGTAAGATTTTCAAATCCTTGATTAAATATTAGACTACTTATATCATCATTTCTAAAAGCATTTAAATGTATTGCATGTCCGAATTCATGAATCCCGAGATTAAGATTATCATCACCTATTTTATAGCCAAGTTCAAAATCTTGCCACGAAAATACAATAGCTTTTAACTGCGGATTTGTTTCCCCTTTATGATACGTTTCATTGATTTGCGAATAATAGCTCTTAGGATAAATTATAATGGTTTCTATTATGTCTATAAGGTAATTTCTAAAACCAAAAGTTAGCATCACTGCTGTTGATGCTATTAAGGTTTTCATTTCATCTGTTGGAACAATACTTTCCCTTCCAACAAATGTTTTTGTGTTAATAAAAGTAGCTATTCTATGTCTAAAAATATCTTGCTCTTTATTATTAAGTCTATTATAAAACGAAAACTTACTTTTTAAAATTTGCAGCTGCGTATCAGAAATTTTATTTGAAAATACAATAGCATTTAAGAAAAGCGGTTTTTTCTTCTTTAGAGCATATTGCTGCTCGAAAAAAACATAAAACCGACTTAATACTACCATAGCCATGCCTATAAAAAAAATGATTAAAAAAATCAGTTTTAGGGTTGGGTTCATTCCAGGCGCTTCAATTTGTAGAGGGCAGATCATGCTTAAATATAGAAAAAATCTAATTGTATATTCAAGTGGGTTGAAATATAGTATAACAAATCGTTTCGCAGAGAATTGTTGAGCATCCTTTATAGCTCCGCTTTCAAAACAAAAAGTCTTCACTTACAAATTCAAGCAAGCTCTCTTAATTTATCTAAGATTTAATACAAATCGAAACTTTATAGGATTGCTACGCATCCTCTAAAGCTCCGCTTTGAAAATAGTTTAAACGAAAAAACGCTTAAGCAAGCTCTCTTAATTTATCTAAGATTTAATACAAATCGAAACTTTATAGGATTGCTACGCATCCTCTAAAGCTCCGCTTTGAAAATAGTTTAAACGAAAAAACGCTCAAGCAAGCTTGGCGTTTTTTCTTTTTAAACTATTTATTCGTGACCTCGAGAGGATTCGAACCTCCAACCCTCAGAGCCGAAATCTGATATTCTATCCAGTTGAACTACGAGGCCTAATATTCCTTCAAAAACAGGAATCTCTTTTATTATACATTTTTAAGACAATTTTGCCTTAACAATCATTGAAATAGTTTTACCATCTGCCTGGCCAGCCAATTCTTTAGAAACCATACCCATAACTTTACCCATATCCTTCATGCCTTCTGCTCTAATTAGATCTATAGTCTTAACAACAACTTTTTCAATTTCTTCTTCACTAAGTGCTTCTGGCAAAAATTGACTAATTATTTCTGCTTGGTCTATCTCAGGTAATGCTAAATCTTTACGGTCTTGTTCTAAAAAAATTGCGGCACTATCTTTTCGTTGTTTTACCATTTTAGACAAAATTTTAATCTCTTCTTCTTCTATAAGTTCTTCTTTAGCACCCGAAGACGTTTGTGCTAATAAAATCTCTGCTTTTACTGCTCTAAGAGCAGCTAAAGCCGTTTGGTCTTTCTCTTTCATAGCTATCTTCATAGCAGTCATTACATCATCTTGTAAACTCATAATAATCTCGATTTAATGGAATTGCGAAGATACTAAAAAGTTTCCCATGACTGATACCAAAATAACATATCTAAAACGGAAATAATGAATACAAAAAGCCCAAAAAGTTGGAGATGCTTTTTGGGCTTTTGACTTGGTGTGTTAACACAAAACTTAAACTTGCTATTAATCTACGTTATCGTGTAAAAATGAATTGTTGCTTCGTAATTGAATGTCATCATTATCATCTGTTCCAACAGACATTCTTGAAGCACTGGTTTCCGAAGAATGCTGTGCATCTTCTAAATTAACACCTTGTCTTTTGTAAGCAGGCTCTTTTTCAATTTCATCTATTTTGGCATTATTAAATTTATAGTTGAAATCTTTCATTTTTCTTCTGCGCTCATCGGCACGCGCTATTAGTAATTCTGAGATTGGGCTATTCATAGGATCAATCTCTTCCTGTATAACTTCTTCAGTTTCTCTAACTGGTAATACTTTCTTCTCAAAAACTATTTCTTCTTTTACTTCTGTTCCCTCAGTTTTTGTATTCATAGTAGATTCGAAAGTTTCAAAATCATCGAGTGCATAACGCTTCTCGCCTTCTTTATTAACTTCAGTTACCGAAATAATTTCAATTGGCTCATTAACATCCATATCCTTAACCTCTTCATCTAAACTAAAGAACATCTTTTCTTCTTGAGATTCTGGTTCTTCTATTTGCTCTGGTTCTTTATTAGATAACGGCAAATCAAAGGTTAGTGTAATTTGTTCTTCTTGCTCTTCTTCAATCGTATCTGCTTTATTTTCTATTGGTGTAATGACGAATTCTTCAGGTTGCGCTTCTACCTGAGGTTTTGCATCTAATACTTCATCATAAACCACGTTCATATTACGAAGAAGTTCTGTCGTCGGAATTAAATTCATACCAGAGTTAGTTTCAACTTTGATCTCTATCGCTTCCTCATCTACTAAAGTATGACGTACAACTGGCATTTCTTTTTGTTCTTCTAACACAATATCTGGTGTAATGATAGCTGGTTCTCTTTCTTGAGTACTTACTTCTTCTATCAACTCTTCTTCTAGTGCATGAATTACCTTCTTAGTTTCTGTATTAGAAATTTCATTTTGCTGATCTATATCAAATCCTGTAGCAATAATAGTTACAGAAATAGATTCTTGAAGTGTTTCATCTTCGCCAACTCCCATAATTATATTGGCTCCAAAACCTGCTTCGGTTTGAATATGATCATTAATTTCACCGATTTCATCAATCGTAATTTCTTGTGAACCAGAAACGATTAGCAACAATACGTTTTTAGCTCCTGTAATTTTATTATCGTTTAGCAATGGTGAATCTAAAGCTTTCATAATAGCTTCTTGCGCTCTGGTTTGCCCAGACGAAGTCGCTGACCCCATTATCGCTGTTCCGCTATTACTCAATACTGTTTTAGCGTCGCGTAAATCAATATTTTGTGTATAGTGATGTGTTATTACTTCTGCGATACCTCTTGATGCTGTAGATAATACCTCATCTGCTTTAGAGAAACCTGCTTTAAACCCTAGGTTACCATAGACTTCTCTAAGTTTGTTATTATTTATTACAACTAACGAATCTACATGCGAACGTAGTTTCTCAATACCACGCTGCGCTTGTTCGTTACGCATTTTACCTTCAAATTGAAATGGCATAGTAACTATACCAACTGTAAGAATATCTAATTCCTTAGACATCTTAGCAATAACAGGAGCAGCACCAGTACCTGTACCACCACCCATTCCTGCAGTTATAAAAACCATTTTTGTGTTGGTGTCTAACATTCTACGAATGTCTTCTAAACTTTCAATAGCTGCTTGCTCACCAACATCTGGATTTGCACCTGCACCTAATCCTTCTGTTAAGGCAACACCTAGTTGAATTTTGTTAGGAACACCACTATTCTGTAGGGCTTGTGCATCAGTGTTACAGATCACAAAATCAACACCTTTGATACCTTGCTGAAACATGTGGTTAATGGCATTACTACCACCTCCACCAACACCAATAACTTTAATGACGTTAGATTGATGTTTAGGTAAATCAAATGAGATGTTTCCAAATTCGTTGCTATTACTCATATTAATTGTGATTAAGGGATTTTATATTTTATAACTCTACTTTATTTTATCTATACTCAATGATTATCTAAATCATCAAATTTTATTTATCTAATGCACTTCCTCTTCACTGGCTTTTCATTAAAAATTGTCCTCTGAACATTTTCTTAACTTTCAGCCTTACTCTGCGTTATCTAAAAATTCTTTAACTCGCTCTGTTAGCTTATCTAAGAACGAACGACGTTCTCTTATTGGCTCCTCTACAACGACTTCATTTTCAGCCTCAATTGCTTGTTCAACTTCAGATGCTGCTAACTCTTCTATCTCATCTGCTCTCTTTCTCTCTTGTCGCTTTAAGCCATCCATTACCAAACCTACTGCTGTTGCAAATAAAGGACTTGCAATATCCTCGTCACTGTCGCCAGCTAAATGCTCGTTTGGGTATCCAATTCTGGTATCCATACCTGTGATATACTCAACTAACTGCTTTAAATGCTTAAGCTGACTTCCTCCTCCTGTTAATACAATGCCAGCAATTAACTTTTTCTTTTGCTCCTCGTGACCGTAATTTTTTATTTCAACATAAACTTGTTCAATAATCTCAACAACTCTGGCATGGATTATTTTAGACAAGTTTTTTAATGTAATCTCCTTTGGCTCTCTCCCTCTTAAACCAGGAATAGAAACAATTTCATTGTCTTTATTTTCACCTGGCCAAGCAGAACCAAATTTCATTTTTAAAAGTTCAGCCTGCTTTTCGATAATTGAACAGCCTTCTTTTATATCTTCAGTTATTACATTTCCACCAAAAGGTATCACAGCTGTATGTCTTATAATGCCATCTTTAAATACTGCTAAATCAGTAGTTCCTCCACCTATATCAATCAAAGCCACTCCAGCCTCTTTCTCTTCTCTACTCAATACAGCATTTGCTGAAGCTAATGGTTCTAAGGTTATACCTTCTAGCTGTAGGCCAGCACTTTTTATACATCTCCCAATATTTCTAATAGAAGATACCTGCCCAACTACAACATGAAAATTAGCTTCAAGTCGTCCGCCATACATACCAATTGGCTCTTTAACTTCTGCCTGACCATCAACTTTAAATTCTTGTGGTAATACGTGAATAATTTCTTCTCCAGGAAGCATTACTAGTTTGTGCACCTGATTGATTAAACGATCAATATCACCTTCATCAATTACCAATTCAGAATTAGCACGAGTGATATAGTCACTATGCTGTAAACTACGTATATGCTGACCTGCAATACCTACAGTCACGTCTTCAATTTTCTCTGATGCTGCTGCCTCAGCTTCTTGCACAGCCTGCTGTATAGACTGAATCGTTTGGGTAATATTATTTACTACTCCACGATGCACACCCATACTTTTAGATTTACCTACACCTAAAATTTCAACTTTGCCGTAGTCATTCTTGCGACCAATCATGGCCACAATTTTTGTGGTTCCTATATCTAAACCTACCGAAATGTTATGATTTTCCATAGTTTACTTTTTGGTGCATATAACTTGTTTATCAAATTTTAGATTTATTACTTTATAACTATCTAAAATTTTGTCTTTCATTGCTTTCTGATAAAAAGCTTTGAAATTATTTATCTTTTTTTTGAGATTTTCTAATGTTCCTAAATGAACGGTAAAATCACTCTTCCTAATTTTAAAATCAATTGTTTCATTATCATTCTGTCGAATCTCTATGACGTGCTTTTTTAAAAATTCATCTTCTTCTACAGTCTTAGCAAATTGAAAAACTGTTTTAAGCTTATTTTTTTTAATATTACCTGTAACGAGTGGTACTCTTGCAGAATAATTAGACGACAAAGGCATAAAAGAACCTTCATCATCTATATAATATGATGCATTTGTATTGACTCTTGCAATAGGTCGTTTTTGTTCAATTTCTGCAGAAAGCTCGCCGTCTATTGACATAAACACTTCTGCTCTCTTTATCATTGAATTAGAATTTAGGGCAATTTCTAATTCGTTCAAATCTATAATATCTTTAGGTTGTTCCGTAACAGGTTGTAGATTTTGTATTAACAATTTACTAACAGTCGCATCTGTAATAAACAACTTGTTTTCTCCTAAAAATTTTATATTCGATTCAGAAATTTTTCTTGCGTTATTTCTTTGGTTTGAAAACGCAAATAAGCCACCAACAATAATTAGTAACCCAATGATTTTTATATAGTTATAATTAATTCGCAATGTTAAACGCTTTATTAATATGTTTTACTTCTTCACCAATATCTCCAGCTCCAATAGTTAAAACCACCTGAGCATTAGATTTTTTTATTTCATTAATCAATTCTAGTTTCTGAATCAATTTTTTATTTGGATTTTCAATTTTATTTAACAACCAATTTGATGTAATACCTTCAATGGGTAATTCTCTTGCCGGATAGATATCTAACAATAATAATTCATCAAATTTTGAAAGGCTTTCAGCAAAACCATCTACAAAATCTCGGGTTCTAGTATAGAGGTGAGGTTGAAAAATCGCCAAAACTCTTTTGGTAGGATACATTTCTCTTACTGCTTGATATACTGCATTAATTTCTTCAGGATGATGTGCATAATCATCAATAAATACAAAATCATCCTTTTTAATGTGATAGGTAAATCTGCGCTTTACACCTTTATAAGATGCTAAACCCTTGGCGAGCTGGTGGTGAGGGAGTCCGTATTCTACAGACATCGCCAAGGCTATTATTGCATTCGACAGATTGTGTCTACCAGGTAGGTTAAATTTGAAATCTTTATATAATCCGCTAGGTGTTTGCACATCGAACACATAACTTCCATTTTCTATTTTTACATTTTTAGCACTATAATCCGAATCGTCTTCTACACCATAGGTAATACCGTCTAACGGTAAACCATTTCTAACAAATAGTTTTCCATTGGGCTTTATACACTCCGTAAAATCTTTGAAGGATTTAATAAGTTCCGAAGCATCACCATAAATATCTAAATGGTCTGCGTCCATAGAAGTGATACATGCTAAATCTGGTGATAAGGTTAAAAACGAACGATCAAACTCATCTGCTTCTACAACTGTTACTTCAGTTCCGTTTAGAATTAAATTAGAATTATAGTTCTCACTGATTCCTCCTAAAAAGGCAGTCATAGGAACACTACATTCGTTCAATAAATGACCTAAAATACTTGTAGTTGTGGTTTTTCCGTGAGTACCAGCCACAGCAAGACATGTGGTTTGCCTAGTAATTTCCCCTAAAACAGCAGATCGTTTTAAAACATTAAAATTATTAGTTTTAAAATAATCTAATTCTGAATGATCTTTTGGTATCGCAGGTGTATAGACAATTAACGAAGATTCTAAATTAAAATACTTTGAATCGATTTTAGACACATCATCACTAAAATGAATATCTGCGCCTAAATCTTGTAAGGCTTGAGTTATTTCTGTTGATGTGTTATCATAACCAGCCACATGCTTTCCTTTGGCTACAAAATAACGCGCCAAAGCACTCATACCAATACCTCCGATACCAATAAAATAGACGTTATGTACAGCACCTAAATTCATTTAACTCTTAATAATTTTTCAACTTCGTCCACGATGTCGTTTGTAGCGTTTACAAGCGCCAATGCTTCAATATTTTTACTTAATTCTGTTCTTTTTTCTTCGTTAAAAATTAAATCTGAAAATTGATTTTGAAAATCTAATTCTAGATCTTGCTCTCTAATTAAAATTGCTGCATTTTTATCTGCAACTGCTTTGGCATTTTTAGTCTGATGATCTTCTGCCACATTAGGAGAAGGAATAAATATTACAGGTTTTCCTACAATACATAATTCTGAAACTGAAATTGCTCCAGCTCTAGAAATGATAACATCAGCTGCTGCATAAGCCATATCCATATTATTTAGAAATGCATGCACTTGTACATTCTCTAATTTATTGTACTGCTTATACTGATTGTAATAGAGTTTACCACATTGCCAAATCACTTGCACGTTTTGCCCCTCAAAAGATTCAATATGTTCTTCTATTAACTGATTAATTCTTCTTGCTCCTAAACTTCCTCCCAATACTAAAAGTGTGTACTTACTATGAATTAATGTAAAAGCATCTTTACCTTTAATTTGTTTGCTTTTTACGTCTAATAAATCTTTACGGATTGGGTTACCCGTTAATCTTATTTTTTCCTTCGGAAAGAATTTTTCTAAACCTTCATAAGCCACACAAATGGTATTAACTTTTTTACCTAATAGTTTATTTGTGATTCCTGGATATGAATTCTGTTCTTGAATTAAACTTGGAATTTTCTTGGTCACGGCTACGTGCAACAAAGGTCCACTTGCAAAGCCACCAGTACCAATTACTGCATCTGGCTTAAAGGTTTTAATTATTTTTATAGACCTTAAGAGACTTGTCACTAATTTGAATGGAAACATTAGATTTTTCAAGGTTAGTTTTCGTTGAATACCAGAAATCCATAAACCCTCAATCTTATAACCTGCTTGTGGCACTTTATCCATTTCCATTCTGTCCGAAGCACCAACAAACAAGAACTCAGCATCAGGATAACGTGACTTTAATTCGTCTGCTATTGCAACAGCAGGATAAATATGTCCTCCTGTTCCGCCACCCGATAATATGAATTTATAGTTACTCATTAAATGGTTTCGCTTAAAATTTCTAATGGGTTATCTGAATAGTCTTTATCTTCATTGTCTTTTAATTCTTGTCGTCTTGCACTAACACTAAGAATTATTCCTATTGCCAGGCAGGTCATCCAAATAGACGTACCTCCACTACTAATTAAAGGTAAGGTTTGACCCGTAACAGGAAATAATTCTACAGCAACAGCCATATTAATTAATGCTTGAAAAACAATTGGCAAACCAACGCCCAACACTAGTAATTTTCCGAATATAGTATCTGATTTCTGGGACACAATAACAATTCTAAACAGCAACCACGAATACAACACCAAGAGAAATAAACCACCTATTAAACCGTATTCTTCAATTATAATAGCGAATATAAAATCTGATGATGATTGTGGCAAAAAGTTCTTTTGCACACTCTTCCCTGGACCCACACCTTTAATCCCTCCAGATGCTATTGCAATTTTTGCTTTTTCAATTTGATAATCGGCTTCTGTATCTGCGTTATTAGAGTAATTTAGAATCCTATTTTCCCATGTAGTTGCCTTTACATTTAATGAGCCTGTTGTCGTCTTTGCAATCAATACAAAGAAAACCAAAGCAATTATTCCTGATAAGACTATTATTCCTAAATACTTAACAGGATAACCACCTACAAATGCCAAGGTCATAATCATTGTAAAAACAATTGCTGTGGTTGAAAAATTAGCCGGCAGAATTAAAATTAAAATTAAGAATACTGGTGTCCAAAGGGGCAAAATAGTTTCTTTAAAACTCACCTGCTTGTCTTTTATCTTAGAAAGATACCTTGCAACGTAAACCATTATTACTACAGCCGCTAAAGTTGATGTTTGAAAAGAAACTCCTACAACAGGAATCTGTATCCAGCGACTAGCATTTGCCCCTTGAATTGTTGTTCCTTGCAACATTGTGATTACCAAAAGAACAAACACAATTGGCATCAATACCATCGATAAACCTCGAAAATATTTATAAGGCACTCGGTGTACACCATACATAATGGAAAAACCTAATGCCAAATGCATAAAATGCTTTACAAAAAAAGAGAATGTATTACTTGAGCCAACAGCAAGATTACTTGCTGCACTATACACTGGTAAAAAGGAAAATATAGCCAATAGCGTGACTATTGCCCATATAGCACGATCTCCTTTTATTTGTGTAAATACGTTTTGCATTTTTAACCTAATAACTTTTTATTGATGAATCCCTAAATCATCTTTATATGATATAACCTATAAATTACGTACGGCATTTTTAAATTGACGTCCTCGATCTTCATAATTTTCGAACAAATCGAAACTTGCACAAGCGGGTGAAAGCAGTACATTTTCGCCAGCGTCTGCCACTTTATAAGCAATCTTAACGGCTTCACTCATATATTGTGTTTCAACGATAACATCAACCATATTCCCAAAGGCTTCAAACAATTTCTCATTGTCTAATCCTAAGCAAATAATTGCTTTTACTTTCTCATTAACAAAAGGAAATAATTCATTATAATCATTACCCTTATCTTCACCACCAACTATCCATACCGTAGGAGCATCCATACTTTCTAATGCATAATAGGTTGCATTAACATTGGTTGCTTTAGAATCATTGATGTATTGCACTTTATTAATTTTTAATACATGCTCTAATCTATGCTCAACACCTTGAAAATTCTCTAAACTTTCTCGAATAGTTTGTTTTCTAATTTTGAGTAAATGCGCCACAGTAGAGGCTGCCATTGCATTCTTAATGTTATGTTTACCTTCTAATGTTATGTTTTCTGTTGGCATAATTATTTGGTTATTATCTATTGTTATTATTATCTTATTATTATCTAAATACGCACCTTCGTCTATGACTTTAGTCAACGAAAAAGGCAATTTTTTGGATTGAATTTTATGGTTTCCTAACCATTCTAAAATCACTTGATCATCACCGTCATAAATAAAATAATCTTCAGCACTTTGATTTTCTACAATTTTAAATTTTGATGCGATATAGTTTTCAAACTTATTGTCATAGCGATCTAAATGATCTGGTGTGATATTGGTTAAAATCGCAACCTTTGGTTTAAAATCATGAATGTCATCTAGCTGAAAACTGCTTATTTCTAGCACGTAATTGTTATGGTTACCTTCTAGAATCTGATTAGCAAAACTGTCTCCAATATTTCCTGCTAAACTGACATCTAAGCTCTGTTTTAGCAAATGATGCGTTAATGTTGCAGTTGTCGTTTTACCATTACTTCCAGTTATTCCAATCAAAATCGCATCTGTATAATATGAAGCAAATTCAATTTCTGAAACCACTTTGATCTCGGTTTCACGGATTTGTTTTACCAAAGCCACTTTGTCTGGAATACCAGGACTTTTCATGACGATGTCTGCATTCAGAATTTTTGATTCTGTATGCTTTTCATCTTCAAATTCAATCTCATTATTTAAAAGAACGTCTTTATACTTTTCTTTAATCTTTCCCTTGTCGGATACAAATACATTGTATCCTTTTGCTTTTCCTAAAAGCGCAGTGCCTACTCCACTTTCTCCTCCACCAAGAATAACTAACCGTTTCATTATCTGATTTTCAACGTCACTATGGTTATGATGGCTAATAAAATGCCGACAATCCAAAAACGTGTTACAATTTTGCTCTCGTGATATCCAGATTTCTGATAATGGTGATGTAAAGGCGACATTTTAAATATGCGCCGCCCTTCTCCATGTTTTTTTCTTGTGTATTTGAAATAACTCACCTGCATCATTACTGACAAATTCTCCGCCAAGAAGATTCCGCACAGCACTGGTATTAGCCATTCTTTCCTAACTGCAATAGCAATTACAGCTATAATTCCTCCAATAGTTAAACTACCAGTGTCACCCATAAAAACTTGAGCTGGATATGCGTTATACCACAAAAACCCAATCAATGCTCCTACAAAGGCTGCTATATAAATTGTTATTTCCTCAACTCTTGGGATATACATAATCTCCAAATATTCTGAGAAAATGATATTACCAGAAACCCAAGCGAAAATGCCTAATGTTAATACTATTATTGCAGAAGTACCAGCTGCCAAACCATCAATACCATCTGTGAGGTTTGCTCCATTTGAAACTGCCGTGATAATAAAAATGCTAACTAGAATGAAAATGACCCAAGAATACTTTTCTAAACCTGGGCTAATCCAAGTGATTAAATCTGAATAATCAAACTCATTACCTTTAATAAATGGAATGGTAGTTTTCGTCGACTTCTCTTCGGCTTTAAACAATTTAGTTGGAGATAAATCAGGGTTTTCAGCTAATAAAACTCTTTGTTCTTGGATAGGTAATTTTTCCTTTATAGTTACATCGTTATGAAAGAATAATGTTGCACCAACAATAATCCCTAAACCAACCTGACCAAGGACTTTAAATTTTCCTTTTAATCCATCTTTATCATTTTTGAATTTTTTGATATAATCATCAATAAATCCAATGGTGCCCATCCAAAGTGTCGTTACAATTAGTAAAATGATGTAAATATTTTCAAGTTTAGCCAAGAGCAACACAGGGATCAAGGTTGCTAGGATAATTATAATTCCACCCATAGTAGGTGTACCTGCCTTTTCAACTTGCCCTTCTAATCCTAAATCACGAATAGTTTCACCAACTTGCTGTTTTTGCAAAAATCTAATAATGCGTTTACCAAATATTGTAGAAATTAACAATGACAAAATAATAGCTATAGCGGCTCTAAAGGTGAGATACTGAAATAGCGAAGCTCCAGGGAATTGGAATTGTTTTTCTAAATATTCAAATAAGTAATACAGCATTCTTGGTTATTATTTATTTCTGTAATTGTTTTAAAAATTCTTGTACCGTTTTATAATCATCAAAATCGAAGCGTTCTCCTTTAATTTCTTGATAGGTTTCGTGTCCTTTGCCTGCTATTAGGATAATATCCTTCGCGCCTGCTATTTGACAAGCTGTTTTAATTGCTTGTTTTCTATCTGTTATGGACAATGTCTTTTTGAAATTCTGAGGCTCTACCCCTTTTTCCATATCTTCAATTATCGTTTCAGGTAATTCACTTCGTGGATTATCGCTTGTAAAAATCACTTTTGTACTTAAAGCCGAAGCGATATGTGCCATTTTTGGTCGCTTTGTTTTATCTCTGTCACCACCACAACCAACAACCGTAATTAGCTCTTCATTTTTGGTTCTGATACTATTTATGGTTTCTAATACATTCTTTAAGGCATCTGGTGTGTGTGCATAATCTACAATTGCCGTAATTTTTTCATCTGAAACAAAATATTGAAAGCGTCCAGAAACATTTTCGAGCTCACTTATTAATCTTAAAATTTCTACTTTATCCAAGCCTAATAATTCCGCAGTTCCATAGATTGCTAGAATATTGTATGCATTAAAACTTCCAATCAGTCGTGTCCATAATTCATTATCATTTAACTTTAATAACAAACCACTAAAATCATTTTCTAAAATCTGTGCTCTGTAATCAGCATAGTTTTTTAGTGCGTAAGTATATTTTTTTGCTTTTGTATTCTGAAGCATTACCAAGCCATTTTTATCGTCTATATTAGACAATGCAAAAGCATCTTTTGGCAACTGGTCGAAAAATGTCTTTTTCACATCTCTGTATTTCGCAAAAGTTTCATGGTAATCTAAATGATCGTGAGATAGATTGGTGAAAATTCCTCCTGCAAATTTCAAGCCTTCTGTTCTACTTTGATGAATACCATGTGAACTGACCTCCATAAAACAAAACTCTACACCTTCATCATTCATTAACTTTAAATACTTGTTAATGGTTAATGAATCTGGCGTTGTATGCGTTGCTTTAAAGGTTGTATTATCAACCATTATCTTAACAGTAGATAATAATCCAACCTTATAACCAGCCTTTTTAAACAGTTGATACAATAAACTTGTTACTGTTGTTTTACCATTTGTACCTGTAACTCCAACAAGTTTTAAATTCTCTGAAGGATGCGCGTAATAATTAGCTGCCATAAAAGCTAAAGCCTGATTAGAATTAGCAACTTCAATATAGGTTACACCATCTTCAAAGATTTCTGGAAGCACCTCACAGACTATAGCCGTTGCTCCATCTTCAATAACTTTTTCAATGTATTTATGTCCATCAGTAATTGTTCCTGAAATCGCTACAAAAACATCATTAGTTTTAATCTGACGTGAATCAAATTCAATTTTATTTATAGCAATACTTGTGCTACCAACCACAGCATTAATAGTAACCTTGTACAATATGTCTTTTAGAATCATCATGAGGCCTCTAAGACAATTGTTTGATTAGGCTGTAATTTCTGATGCTTATCTACCGACTGCTTTTTTATTATACCATTTCCGTTTAATTTCACCTTAACATTAACTTGAAGATTCTCAAGTAATGCAATTGCGTCCATTGCTGGCATACCAACAACACTCGGCATTAACTCTTTGTATTTACGTGCGTTTTCGTAATAGCTTTCAAAATCTTGATTCACCAAATTATTATTAAAGTCTAGTGTTTGTACTTCGTCAATAATTGGTGTATCTGTATATATTTTTTGAGCAATACGTTTAAAAACTGGGCCAGAAACATCTGCTCCATAATAACCTACTTTAGTACTTGGTTTATGAATTACTACAATGCAAGAGTACTTTGGGTTTTCAGCAGGAAAGTAACCTGCAAAAGACGAGATGTATTTTTTGTCTTTATTCCATTCTTCAAAATTAGCATAGTCAGTTCTTGCTGTACCTGTTTTGCCAGCCATAGAAAAAGTTTCAGAATACATACGGCTACCAGTACCACGAATTACAATATTCTTTAAAATATCTCTGATTTGAGCCAATGTTCTATCTGAACATATTTCATCTACCAATACTTCTTTCTCAAAAACTTCAATATCCTTATCAAAAGATTTTACTGCTTTTATAAAGCGTGGCTTTATCAATTCTCCATCATTAGCAATGGCGTTATAAAAGGCTAAAGTTTGTAATGGTGTCATTGTTAGATTATAGCCATAAGCCATAGATGGCAATGCATTTTTGCTCCAATTTGACGCACCAGGTTTTGGAATATCTGGTTGACCTTCACCTACAATTGAAACACCGAGTGGTTCATCTAACTTCCACTTACTTAATCTTTTTAAGAATTTTTCTGGTTGTTTAGAATAATTATCATCTACAATAGTAGCTAAACCGATATTAGATGACACCTCCAAGGTACGAGCTGCAGATATTTTACCATAACCTCCACGATGGGAGTCGCTAATTGTTCTTCCGTAGAAGTATTTTACACCATTCTTTGTATCAATAACAGTAGAGGTATCGATAACTTTATCTTCTAAAGCTGCCATCATTGCAATCACTTTAAATGTAGATCCTGGCTCATGACTTTCTCCAACTGCATAATTTAAGCGTTCATAATATTTACCCTCTTTATTTCTTCCAAGGTTAGAAATCGCCTTAATTTCTCCTGTTCTCACATCCATAACAACAACACAACCATGTTCAGCTTCATACTTTTCTAGCTGTCCTAAAAGCGAATGATGTGCAATATCCTGTATATTAACATCTATTGTGGTATAAACATCATAACCATCTTGTGGCTCTATCTGGTCATAATCCGCAATAGGCTTCCACTGTCCATTACCAATTTTTTGTTTTAGACGTGTTCCCTTTATGCCTCGTAAATATTTTTCACCAAATGCACCATCGATACCAGCTCTTGTGACATTACTGTCTTTATCAAAACGCTCATACCCAATAGATCTAGAGGCAATACCTCCCATTGGATGTTCTCTTCTGGTCGTTTGCTCAACTATAAGACCACCTTTAATTGCTCCAAGATTTAATAAGGGAAAATTGCGAACTCTGATATAATCTGAATAACTAATGTTTCTAGCCAATAGGAAATACCTATTCTTATTTTTTCTCGCCTTTCTAATAACGTTTTTATAATATGACGCTGACTTCCCTCTATAGGCTGAAAGTGAATCTGCCAAGCCATCTATCCGTTCTTCAAAAACATTCTTTTTTGCTTGTATTGCATCAATTCTAATATCGTATTTAGGAATGGATGTTGCTAAAAGACTACCATCTGCAGAATATACATTTCCGCGATTTGGCTCAATATCAAAATCTTTTACAGTACGTTTCTCAGCAAGCTCTCTATATTGATCTCCTTGTATAAATTGAATACTACAGAGCTTAAAGACTACAGCCAATGCAAAGACAAACATGCAACCTGCCACGAAGTACAATCTGTTTAATATGTTGGTTTCTGTTGTTGCCAAAGTCTATTCTTGTTGTGATTTAGCTCGATAATCGAGATTAAGTTATTCTTACACTATATTTTAAATTTCATCTTTCACCTAAGGCGTAAATTAATTCCTATTCAGAAGCTTTTACCCTAATTTTTGTCGGTGGAATTTCTGAAATCTCAATTCCCTTTTCTGCTACTTTATTTATTATGGATGACTCCATCTTTAACCGCATCAATTTTGATCGTCCATCTACAAATGCAGATCGTAATTCTTTAACTTCGTTTGTCAACCTAGCAATCTCATATACTTTTTTATCAGCACTATGAGAACTCGCAATCATAATGATGGCTAAAAACGAAATAAAAATGATGATGCGCCAATTTTTAAACGAATCATCACTGATTAGAAACTTACCTCTTAATATGCTGTAGATGTTTTTTTTCATGCTACTTCCTGCGAAGGCAGGAATCTCTTTTTATAACTTCTCAGCAATCCGAAGCTTCGCGCTTCGCGCTCTGTTATTCACTTTTATTTCAGAATGTGTTGGGACTATTAGCCCACCAACTTTTTTTAATGGCACTTCAAAATTTCCAAATACATCTCGCTCTGGCTCTCCTTCAAATAATCCGTTTCTTATAAAGCGTTTGACCAATCGATCTTCTAAGGAGTGATAAGAAATAAAACTTAGCCTACCGCCTCTTTTCAAAATTTCAGGTGTTTGGGTTAGTAATTCTTTTAAAACTTCAATTTCTTGATTCACTTCAATCCGGATTGCCTGATAAATCTGAGCC
The DNA here is from genome assembly GCF_963975125.1 of uncultured Winogradskyella sp. GTDB lineage: Bacteria > Bacteroidota > Bacteroidia > Flavobacteriales > Flavobacteriaceae > Winogradskyella. Next base: position 27,619 of record NZ_CAXBGB010000034.1, read on the forward strand.
AAAACCTTATTCTCTTTTTTATGATTTAAAAAAGGCTTTAGCACTGTTTTTAGTTGCTCGCTAGTTTTAATTTCAGTTTTTGCACGTTCCTCAAAAATCACTCTTGCCATTGCTGACGATTGTCGTAATTCACCATACTGAAACAAGACTGCTCTTAATTGCTCTTCGCCATAATTATTAACTACCTCAAAAGCAGAAAGCTTGTTCTCTTGGTTCATTCGCATATCTAAATCTGCCTCAAATCTGGTAGAGAATCCACGTTCTGCAACGTCAAACTGATGTGAAGAAACTCCAAAATCAGCTAAAACACCATCAACCTCCTTTACTCCATAAAATCTTAAAAACCTTTTTACAAACCTGAAATTCTCATTAATGAGAACAAACCGATCATCTTCAATTGTATTTTCTAACGCATCCTTATCTTGATCAAAGGCATATAACTTTCCTTCTGGTCCTAATCTAGATAATATCTCTCGACTATGACCGCCTCCACCAAAAGTGACATCGACATAAACGCCATTTGGCTTTATATCTAAACCATCCACGGTTTCTTTTAGTAAAACTGCATTATGATATTCCATCGTCGTCCTCTTGTCCCATTACTTCTTCTGCTAAATCCGCAAAGTCTGTAGCAGCATCATCAATAGCTTGTTCGTATTTATCTTTGTCCCATATTTCAATAATGTTCACTGCAGAAGCCAATACAATTTGCTTTGAGATACCAGAAAAACTGATTAAATCTTTAGGAATTAATAAACGACCTGCACTATCAACCTCTACGATTTTTACACCAGCAGTAAAACGCCTAATAAAATCATTGTTCTTCTTCTTAAAACGATTGAGTTTATTAACCTTCTGCATCATTTTGTCCCATTCCGCCATAGAATATAACTCCAAACACGGCTGAAAAACAGCACGTTTCAGCACAAAACCATCTTGTAGAGCACTAGCCAACTGTTTCTTTAAAACAGCCGGAATCATTAGCCTTCCTTTGGCATCAGCTTTACACTCGTATGTTCCTGTAAATGAATTCAAGATAATTCGTTTCTCATTTTAACGATTAAGATTCAAATATATTGAAAAAAAAGCCACATTTTACCACACTCTCCCACTTTTGTTGATAAGTTTTGTACTCTAATTTTTAGAATCTCATTAAAACTCAATAAAATCGATATCTAGAGTTAAACTGTAAAGTGGGATTTATTAACAGCATAAGTTTTACAGCAATAAATTTAAAAACATTGAAAATGATAGATATATTTTTATTCAAAAGGATTTAGTTATATTTGTTTTTAACACTAAAGCACTAACATGTAGATGGCACACCTTTTAAAAAAAGAAAAGGATTATAGATATATTGAAATTGGAGAAGGCACACCAATTATTGTGTTACATGGGCTAATGGGAGGACTTAGTAATTTTGATGCTGTGACTAATTATTTTAGTTCAAATGGGTACAAAGTTATTATACCTGAATTGCCAATTTACACCATGTCTTTATTAAAAACCAATGTAAAAAGCTTTGCTAATTATCTAAAAGCATTCATAGAATTTAAAGGCTTAGATGAGGTTATTTTATTAGGCAATTCTTTAGGTGGCCATATTGGTTTATATCACACAAAATTATACCCTAAGAAAGTAAAAGCACTTATCATAACAGGTAGTTCTGGGCTATATGAAAGTGCCATGGGAGGTGGTTACACAAAGCGTAGTGATTACGAAGTTATAAAAAAGAAAGCACAAGATGTATTCTATGATCCAGCTGTTGCAACTAAGGAAATTGTTGACGAGGTTTACAAAACTGTAAATGACAGAAATAAGCTTATTAAAACTTTAGCGATTGCTAAAAGTGCCATTAGACATAACATGTCCAAAGATTTACCTAAAATGCATACACCAACTTGTATTATTTGGGGAAAAAATGATAATGTTACTCCTCCTGAAGTTGCTGTAGAGTTCGATGAGTTATTGCCAGATTCAGAACTATTTTGGATTGACAAATGTGGTCATGCAGCTATGATGGAACATCCTGAAGAGTTTAATAAGATTCTCAATAGTTGGTTAGAATCTAAAGGATTGTAAATCACACCTCTAAGTTTAATTAAAAAGATTCCTGCTTCCGCAGGAAGTACCATGAAAATAAAATCAGCTGAATTTGTCGTTAGTAACTCCGAGGTCACTAAATGTCCAAAAAACAATTTCCCAGAATATGCATTTATAGGAAGAAGTAATGTTGGCAAGTCTTCATTAATAAATATGCTAACTGATAGAAAAAGTCTAGCAAAAACTTCTGGAAGACCTGGAAAAACACAATTAATAAATCACTTTATTGTGAATGATAATTGGTACTTGGTAGATTTACCAGGTTATGGTTATGCACGTGTCTCGAAATCTTCAAAAA